>JAQBPC010000084.1 GCA_028287725.1 Chloroflexota bacterium
GAGCAATCGCCTCCTGTAACCATGCCCATGCATACCTTACGATAGATTCGCCCACCACCCCAGACGAAGTCTGACCACGACCCTCTCTACAGGTGCGTGCACTCGGCCCGTGAATTCCGTGTAACGAGCGGTCGAAGTGGCCGAGTCGCGGCAGATGGCGGCCGTGTCCGCACACATGTACTCGCCGCATGACATGCAAGTCAGAGGAGACTACGCGTCAGTGCTTGACTTCACCGCGAAAGCAACTTATTATATAATCAAATGATTATAGAAGGAGGTATTTATGGATGTCTGCTGACCAGCTCAGCGCCGTGTTCGGTGCGCTCGCCGATCCCACGCGCCGTGCGATCCTCGCGCGGCTGGCACAGGGTGACGCGAACGTCGCGGAACTCGCCGCGCCATTCAGGGTGTCGCAACCAGCCATCTCCCAGCACCTAAAGGTGCTCGAGCAGGCCGGCCTCATTTCGCGCCATCGCCAGGCGACCGCGCGCCTAAGCCATCTCGAGGCGGATCCGCTCCGGCAGGCGACCGCGTGGCTTGCAGGATATCGGGAGTACTGGGATGAGAGCTACGACCGGCTCGACGCGCTACTCGCGGCAGTGCAGGACGATCGGAACAGCTGACGGCATCGAGGATATGTAGCGGAAGGGTGCGCATCTTGGCGAAAACACAAATTATGGCGGAGCCGGGGGTACCCCAGATCGTGATCACCAGGGAGTTCGACGCACCGCGCGAGCTTCTGTTCCGCGCCCACGTCGATCCGGAGTTGCTCGTACAGTGGCTCGGGCCGCGCAGCTTGACCACGACCCTCGACTACCTGGACGCCCGCGATGGCGGCAAATGGCGCTACATCAGTCGAGACGCCGAGGGCAACGAGTACGGGTTTCACGGCGTCTTCCACGGAATGCCGTCTCCTGATGGCATCGTCCAAACCTTCGAGTTCGAGGGCGTGCCGGGCCATGTCTCGCTGAGTACGATCACCTTCGAGGAGCACCGCGGCAAGACCGTGCTGCGAAATAACGCCATCTTCCAGTCGGTCGAGGACCGCGACGGAATGATGCAGTCCGGCATGGAGAAAGGGGTCAACGACGGGATGGAGCGCCTCGAGGAGATCGTCGCGCGGCTGGCCCCGGTACACTGACGCCCAGGCAGACCACGAATCCCGCGCCGCCCAACACGCTCGGCAACCTTATGGCGTGGCACGCTTACCGTGCTATACCTTCAACGAAATAGTTCGCGAAAGTGACGACGTAATATGGATTGGAAGCTCGAACTGGTGCCGGTTCCCGTCGCGGATGTGGATCGGGCGAAGCGTTTCTACAATGAGCAGGTCGGCTTCGTCGTCGACCACGACACGCGCGTCAGCGACACCATGCGATTCGTGCAGTTGACACCGCCCGGCTCGGCATGCTCGATTGTCCTCGGTGCTTCGAGCAATCCGCCTGGGTCGGTGCAGGGCTTGCAGATCGTCGTGAGCGACATCGAGGCCGCCCAGGCGGAGTTGGCCGAGCGGGGCGTGGACGTCAGCAAGGTTCTACATTTCGAGGGCGGTGCACAGGTTGAAGGGCGAGGCGGGGAGTGGAACTCGTTCGTCTTCTTCAGCGATCCGGACGGCAATAGTTGGACATTGCAGGAGCGCCCCGCCAGTAACTGACGCCGAAGGGCATTTTGAAACCGCGGCCTGGTGCATTCGAGTCCAGGGATAAGCTCGGAAGTCGACCGTGCCGCGGTTCCCAATGCCATCGCGATCGCCGGTCGCATTCAGCGACCGAGACATTCCGCATGCTTTACTTCGTATCGCTGGATGTCCATGTCGCCTCCAACATAGCCCTCCGCGTGGCGCCGTGATGAGTTGGACAGAAACACGCGGTAGCTAACAGCATTTCGCTGGGAACCTCCGTGGGGACGACGGGACCGTCAGGGCACGCAGCCACAGCCCCTTTGCCGTGCGACGCATGTTCCATCCAGGGCCTTTTTGACCAACTTCGCAACGAATGGAGCGTCAGAGCGTGGTAACCCTACGCTGGAATCGCAGCTTTGGAGCCTGTTTCCCCTCCCAAGGATCGAGTGCCGGCGATTTGCGCGCCGCACGCTAGCAGGGCCTGTGCTAGGGTGGACGGAGCCGACGTATACATCGTCAATTCCATGTTAGGGCCGGCACGCGTGAATAGTAGAGAATGCCTGGCTATTCCCACCCGCTCGAATTTTGCGTCAGTTCTCCCGTGTCACTTTGCAGCCATTTACTCCCAATGCTGCGTGGTCGCGTGTCGCATCTTCATGGCCTTGAGCCGGCGCCAGCTGTGGCGGAAGAGGAAGGTGATATGGATCGAGATTTGCACCAAAGTGAGAGGCTAGTACCCGCGCATGGTGAGATTGGACCACAGGCGCTCACCATTATGACCACGGAGCACTACAACCTGCAATCGGCCCGCTCAGCCACCATTTCAGAGTCGAACGGGCGCGCCAGCCTCTTCATGGGTACGGTGTCCAGCACTCTGGTTGCGCTTGGCTTTATCGGTCAGGTCTCGCGACTGACCGAAGCATTTTATGTATTCAGCCTGGTGCTGTTGCCCACATTATTGTTCCTCGGTTTGGTCACGTTTGAACGCGTCCTTCAATCTGCTATCGAGGCTGGGATCTATGCGCGTGGCATCAATCGCATACGACACCTCTATGTAGAGATGGCGCCGAACCTCAAAGACTACTTCATTCTTTCCACAAGCGACGATACCGGTGGACTCATGCAAAACATGGGACTCAGAAGACTGCGGTGGCAGGAATATCTGTCTACTGCCGGGACAATCGCGGTCATCAACAGCATCGTTGCGGGTGTCCTGGTAGCGCTGGTGGTCAGTCTTCTCATCACCAAGCTGGCCCCGCATCTCTCTATAACCCAGTCGCTGCCCCTGGAATTGGGGATTGGTGGCGCGGTGTTTCTTGTCAGTCTCAACACGCTGCAGCGTTACCAACGGACTGAGTGGCTGCGATCGGACCAAAATCTAAAGGCGCTCTTCCCCAGTGACGTGGCTGGTGCGCGGTGACTCGACTACGCGGCACTTCATGCAAGGAGTGCCACCTTCCGTGAACGCGTGGGCCCTGGCGGCCGGCCATAAATTTGGTATAGAGGTGAACGATGCAAACGGATGGCCGGCGGCGTGTTGCGCGTCTGTGTCGCAGTAGAGAATGCGCTCATGGCGCCTGCAGG
>JAQBPC010000149.1 GCA_028287725.1 Chloroflexota bacterium
CGACTGGTTAACGCCCGCGAGATCGAGCGGACTCAACCAGCCCTGCTCGCGTTTGGCCGTCCCGAGCATGATCACGCCCGAGCCGACGCTTAGCTCTGCATGGGCGATAGTCCCCTCGGGCCCCGGCACCTCCATGAGTGTCGTGAAGCCAAAGGCAAGATTCAGCCATGCGATGGCAGCGGACGCGTCCCGGTAGGAGAGAGTAGGGTATACAGGGGACGGCTCGGCCTGAGCGTTCGGGCTCATATTTTTCTCCAGTCAACAGGAGTAAATGACAAGCTGCGGGAAATCCGCGCTGGTTGCGCCACCGCGGGCGGTGCAGCCGTTTCCGATACAATTGAGAGGCGAAATACAAGATAGACCTACTATAGAACATATGTACGAAAAGTCAAGGATTCTGTGGATTACGATTCCCCGCTCATGGAGGATTTACAGAGCCTCGGTGAATGTTCTGGCAGATACGTTTGGCTTCCGAACGCAAAGGTACAACGCCAGGAGAAGATGAGATGGATCGGAACACCCTGATGACGGCCGTCGAGGAATCGTGGCGCCGGTTCGACACCGCGATTGCGGGTCTGGATGAGGCGGCGTTGACCGTGCCTGGTGTCGTGGGAGAATGGTCAATCAAAGATCTCGTTGGCCATGTCGCATCGTGGGAGCAGCGCGCCGTGCAACACGTGGAGCGCTGGCGACGGGGCGAACCACCCGAGGTTGGAGCGGTCTCAACCGACGAATACAACGCCAGAGAGGCAGAACGGCGGCACGGATGGACGCTGGCGAAAGTGATGGACGACGCTGCTGACACGCGCCTGAGCTTACGCGCAGCCCTCACCTCTATTACCGATGCGGAGTGGGCCACGGTGATCACGATTGAGGAGCGGGTGAGGACACGGGGTGAGTGGATCGGCGGCGCACTGGGCGGCGACGAAGGACCCGGCACTCACGCGGCCGAACACGCAATGGAGATACGCGCATGGCGCGATGCACGAGTTGAACGAGAGGGCAGTGCTTGACTGCCGGAGTCTGTCGCCTTTAGGATGCGAAGATGAACGAGCAAATCTCTCCTGCCGAGCACGTACTGCGGAATCGTGCGGCTTGGAACATTATGGCGCGCGATTATGTCGAGCCTGGACGGCGCAACTGGCAAGAAGAGCCTTCCTGGGGCATCTGGGGTATTCCCGAGACAGATGTACATCTGCTACCTGACGTGGCTGGACTCGACGTCATCGAGCTAGGTTGCGGCACCGCGTATGTCTCGGCGTGGCTCACGCGACGCGGGGCGCGAGCCGTTGGAATCGACAACTCGCCCGTGCAGCTTGAGACAGCCCGTGCCATGCAAGCGGAGTTCGGGCTCTCCTTTCCGCTCATCCACGGAGACGCCGAACATGTCCCGCTCCCGGACGAAGGATTCGACCTTGCAATCAGCGAATATGGCGCAAGCATCTGGTGTGATCCATACCATTGGATTCCCGAAGCCGCAAGGCTATTGCGCCCAGGAGGTCGGCTCATTTTTCTGGTTAACGGCACAATCCTGATGCTCTGTGCCCCGGACGAGGATGGCGTGCCTGCCGAGGATAGAATGATTCGTGACTACTTCGGCATGCATCGTTTCGAGTGGCCGGAGGACAGCTCTGTCGAATTCCACTTGGGCTATGGTGACTGGATTCGGCTCCTGCGACGTAACGGGTTCGAAGTTGAGAATCTGATTGAGTTGCGGGCGCCCGAAGGCGCCACCACGCGCTATCCCTACGTTACGCCAAAGTGGGCTAGGCGCTGGCCCTCGGAAGAAGTGTGGATCGCGCGGAAGCGCTAGCGACCATTTTGAACTTCATCGACTAGACGTACAATCCGGTACGATGCAGCGGGAGCATGCGGTAATTGAAGATAACCAGTGTCGAGCCGTTCGTCATTCACGTCCCCCTGCGAGTCCCAATTAACGATTCCTCTAGCCACGTGAGCCACTGGGGAGTACCGGGCGTTATTCTGCGCACCGACGATGGCCTATTCGGCACCGGCTATACCGGGACGCACGCTGTGGGTGACGAGCTGATTGTAGGCGCCATCCGTGACCACTATGGCCCGCGCCTGATTGGCAAAGACCCCTTCAACGTGCGGCAGATCTGGCAGGACCTGCATTTGGAACCGTTACACTGGATCGGCAGGACCGGCATCACAACCATGGCCCACGCCGCGATCGACATCGCCCTTTGGGATCTCATGGCCAAGGCCAGCGAACGGCCGCTCTGGCAATTATTGGGCGGGCACAAACCGGAGCGCATCGTTACCTATAATACGGACGGCGGCTGGCTCAACTGGACCCAAGATCAGCTGGTGGAAGACTGCCAACGAATAGTTGAGCGCGGCTGGCGCGGGGTCAAGATCAAGCTCGGCAAGCCGGACCCGGCGGAGGACTTGCGCCGCATCGCGGCGGTTCGCCGCGCGATCGGCGACGAGATCATGCTGATGGTGGATGTCAACCAGAAATGGGACCTTCATACCGCCCGAACCTGGGGACGCAGGCTTGCCGACTACAACGTGTACTGGCTTGAGGAGCCAATCCATCCGGATGATGTGGAAGGGCACGCCTTGCTGGCACGCGAGCTGGCCACGCCGATTGCCACGGGCGAGCACATCTACAACACGTTCGGATTCCGTGACCTGATCGCGCGTCAGGCGATCGCCTTCGTCCAGGTGGATGTTACGCGCGTGGCCGGCATCACCGAGACGCTGACGATCACCAACCTGGCGGCCGCCTACAATCTCCCCGTCGTGCCGCACATCAGTGACATGATGCAGGTGCATCAGCACATCGTAGCCGCGTTTCCTAACGCGCCCATGCTTGAATATATTCCGTGGCTGCTGGATTTATTCGAGGAGCCGGTGCGTGTGGTGGACGGCGCGATTGTGCCGCCCACCACGCCGGGCGCTTCGACCACCATGCGAGCCGACAGTGTCGCTCGCTGGAGAGTGGCCTGAGCTGGACCGAGTGTAGTGCCATAAAGCGATTCGAGGCAGTTCGCGGTGGCAAACTGCCTCGATTATTGCCTATACAGCCAGTGAATCGCCCTGCGCCAGGATCACCAGCTCGACGGAGCTGTCTTTGAGATGCGGGAGGACCTGGTGTGGGTCCTCCTGCCAGGCAAGCCAGATATCCCAATGGATTGGAAGTACGCGCTTAGCGCCAAGATCCCGCGCAGCCTGGGCCAGCTCTTCCGGCGTGAGATAGAGCGGTTTGTCTATGATGTCGCGCCGATTACGCGCGAGAGCCAGCACCGCCAGATCAATCTTGTAGCGGCGGCCAATGTCCGCCAGCGTCTCCGTATACAGCGTGTCCCCTCCAATCAGCACGGTCTTGCCATCGGCCTCAAGGACGAAGATTGCCGCGTCCTCATCCTCCCAGTCGTTCGAGGGAAATGCGCTGAGGGTTATGTCACCATGTTGTAATGTGCTGCCCGGGGTCATTGTGCGAGCACGATCCATGTCGAATCCCCACCCACGCATCAGCGCGGCAGACGATGGGGCGACGGCGAACAGGCTCTGCGTTCGCTCGGCGATGGGGTTTATCGTGGTCGGATCACAGTGGTCGGTGTGGTCGTGGGTGGAGAGCACCAGGTCTGCACGGTTGATATCCTGCGGCAGCACATAGTTGGGGATAGCACGGATAAAGCCTTGCGGGTCATCCGCACGCGGACCGGAGTGATAGGGATCGACATATACGATGCTGCTCGGACTCTTCAGCGCGTAGCTTGGGCCGCCAAGCCACCACAGGCGCAGGCCACTCTGCACTGGCGTTGCCTCGAGGTTCTGCACGACGTCATGCCGGTCGTTCAAAGCGATCCTCCACTTCCGCTAACGCGAACACATGCATCGAGTAGCTTAGCCGATGTATGTGCGCTTTATTGGCGAGATGCAACAAGACTATTTATGGGCCGGCTAAGCATTTAGGTTTCCCGCGCCTCACGACCATAGAGCAACAGCGCTACCAAAATAACAATGCCGGAAGCTATCTTGCGCACCGCCTCAGGATTTGGCGGTTGGTACTGCAATAAGATGGCAGGCAGAACGGTAATGAAGATTGCTCCGGCGACCGTACCCCAATACAGGCCGCGACCGCCCAAAATCGAGGCGCCACCAATAACCACCGCGGAGATGCTCGCGAAGAGATATGGGTCGCCCATGCCAAGTGTGGCCTGCTGGCCGAACGCCGCAAGGGCGATACCGGTAATCGCGGCAAACATCCCGCTGAGCGCATAGACAATGATCGTGACACGGCGCGTGTTGACTCCGGCCAGGTATGCGGCCATACGGTTGTTGCCGAGCGCATAGATCCGGCGGCCAAGCGTGGAGAACGACAGCACCACGCCAACGACGACGATAATGGCGCCCCAAACCAGCAGGCCGTTGGGCACGCTGGGAAAAAGGTTACCGGTGAAGGCGCTCTGTACAGCGGGGGGCGCATAGGAATTGCATTGCGGGCAAGTAAATCCGCTGGTCAATCCAAGGGTTGCACCTTGCATGATGCCGTTCATGCCCAGGGTCATCACCACGGGCGGCACATCGAAGATCACGATACCAAGTGCATTGATCGTGCCGATCGCCAATCCAGCCGCGAGCACCAGCGGCACTGCCCACCAGGTATTGCTATCCAGACCAAGTGAGCGCGTGGTCAGCAGAATGGCTAGTGAGTTCAGAACCCAGGGAATCGAGAGGTCGATGCCGCCGATAAGGATTACGAAGGTCTGGCCGGCCGCTGCGATGCCGACGAAGGAGGAGAGCAGCAACAGGCTGGTGATGTTGCTGAACTGCAAAAATGAAGACGTATGTAAGCCACCGATGATGAAAAGGGCAATATCCGCGATGTAGGCCAGGGCGATGGCGCGATGGGTAGGCGCAAGCTGCCGTACCCATTGCCGGAACGATCGCCTGGACTCCTGAGCGGGGATCGAAGGTGACGCCATAATTTTCTCCCCTCTCCGCTCAGCGGCCACGCTGCAATAAACGGCCGACCAGCGTACTCGCTACCACGGCAAGGATCAGGAACAGTCCCTGGAAAAGGTCTGTGTACTCCTGATCGATTGACGTAAAGAACAGCACGATCAAGATAAGGTTCAGAATGAACGCCCCGGCCAGTGCGCCGACCGCACTGCCGCGACCGCCAAACAGGCTGACGCCGCCGAGCACCACAGCAGCGATCGAGGTGAGGGTAAAGCCATCACCTGAGGCCGGATCGCCTGAGGTATTCACTACCACGAAATAGAGTCCAGCCGCGCCCGAGAAGAAGCCGCTCAGCGCGAATGCGCCCAGCCTGGCACGGAGTATCGGCGCACCATTTGCGCGCGCCGCGCGTGCATCGTTGCCGATTGCATACAGCGTGACCATAAAGGGCGTGCGTCGCAAAAGTTGCCAGAGCAGGATCAATAGTACGAGGATGA
>JAQBPC010000157.1 GCA_028287725.1 Chloroflexota bacterium
GACCTAAACCAAAGCCAAGGTGGAATCTACGTGAATCTGGGGTCCGGGTAGCAGCAGAACAGCCAACCAGGTTAAGCTTACTGCCCCCGTGGATAGGAGCGTCACCATCAACTGAACTAATCGGCCGCACGGCCCGTCGCTCCAGCTCGGACTGTGCACGTCCGTCGGTGCGGACCACAGCGTCGCTCCCGCTATCCTCTATGGAATGGCACTCAGCCCGACACTGCCTCGTTGCCGGAGAAGCAGGTGCGGGACGAGGCGGGTTGGCATGGCCATACAAACGAAGAAACTCCACTATGATAGTATTTGTTCAGCAGTCGTAGACAGGACCGTCGGACACGGGCCTTGCCATTGGCCGACTGAGACCTTTGGAGGGAGAGCGATGATCGTCGTCCGTTTCAAGGTGCAGTGCCAACCTCAGAAAACTGAGCAGGTGATGGCTGCGTTTCAGGAGGTCAACGCCCCGAGCCGAGCGGTGGATGGTGTGATCAGCTTCGACATTGCCCGGGACCTCGCCAACTCGGACTCGTTCATCGCCACCGAGGTGTTCGAGGATCAGGCAGCGCGTGAGCGTCAGGAGTCCTTGCCGGAGGTCGGGAAAGTGCTTGCGCTCCTCCCGGAGTCCATTGCCGCCCCGCCCGAGGCAACTGTCTTTCACGTCTCGCATTCCGAGCCGGCAGGGGCGTGACGACGCGGCGGCGACATCGTGTCCAAGAAACGCAGGAGAATGCCCTTTCTCTTCTGTTATGAGCGCAGTGCGATGAGACGCTCCTGCGGAGATGCGCTTCCCATCCGGTGGTGAAGGCCGTCGGAAAGCGCGAGGGATAGACGCGCGAACGTTGGCCGCCGTGCCGAAGAAGGTGTTGGCGGTCAACAGCTCGCGCACCCAGGCCCAGATATGCTCTTCAGCTTCAGCCTCCCGCACTGAAGCTGTGGGTTCCACAGTGGCATAGGTTTAGGCAGTACGGGGGACCTAACGCCTGGGAGAAAGTACGGACGCCTGCACTGCCATCGTGCCTGCACAGCTCGATTGATGCGGTCGCAATAGAGTGCCTACGTGTGAGCTGAGCGCAAACGATCGTTTGCAGGCGACGCCGATAGCGGCATTGTGCACGTGCATGTTTTTTCCGTTAGCTGCCGGGGTAGGAGAGGTATCCTAGCCCGGCAACTTGATGGAGGTCAGCCGTTATGCGCCTGTATCGGTCACAACTGCAGGCGCCAACGGGATCAAAGCTCTACGGCCAGCAGGCACGCCTCGACGATCGCCGGGACATCGATGCCGCAGGCCGCATAGAGGTCGTCGCGCGTGCCCGACTCTCCGAACCGGGTGACACCGAGCGGTAGTACCCGCGTGCCAAGCGCGCCGCCAATCCAGGCCAGGGACTGCGGATGCCCGTCAAGCACGGTTACGACCGGAGCCTTACGGTCCGCCGGCCGAATGACGCGGCCGATAGGGCCTGGACTGGGATCTTCGCGTCCCTGGAGCGCCGCGTGGGTGCTTGACTGGTAGCCGCGGTAGAGGCGATCGGCGCTCGTAACGTTGATCACGTTCGCAAACACGCCTTCGTGTAGCAGCAACTCTGAAGCCATGGCCGCCTCGGGAATCATGGCCCCGGATGCCGCGATGTGTACTACGTTGGTACCCGGCGCGTAATCCGGCTCGGCCGTGCGATCAACGAGTCGATACGCGCCCTCAAGCACCTGGTTCCGCAGGCTTTCGCGCTCCACTTCAGCATCGGGCAGCTGAAATAACGACTGGTCGATGAGGCGGGTCGTCAGCCGAAGATAGGTTGATTCGCCGGCGCCCAGCGCATACATGGATCGCAGGGCATCCAGAAGAATCCATTCAAGCTCTTTAGCAAAGCATGGCTCGTAGAAGACGAGCCCGGGCTGCGATAGGCCAATCGATGGCGTGATGGTCGATTGGTGCGCACCACCTTCGGGGCTCAGGGTAACGCCGGAGGGCGTGCCGACAATGATGAAGCGGGATCCCGAATACAGACTGTAAATCAGAGCATCGAGCCCGCGCGCGATAAATGGATCGTAGAGCGTGCCAATCGGCAATAGCAGCTCACCATGCAGCTCCGCGGACATACCGAGCTGTCCCAGCATGAGACACAGGTTATTTTCCGAGATTCCGAGCTCTATATGCTGGCCTTGCTTTGACTCAACCCATTGAACGGGCCTGGGGCCGGCATCGCCAAAATAGTCCGGTTCAACCCCCCGACCCCAAACGCCGACTCGGTTGATCCAGCCACCAAGGTTGGTCGAAGTTGCCACGTCTGGGCTGGTTGTCACGAGTCTCCGGCCCACATCCGGATTCTCACGCGCGAGCGTGGCAAGGATCTGACCGAGCACTGCCTGGGTAGACTGCTCTCCGCGGTAACCTACCCCCAGGTCGCTTGGTACTGACGTCGCTTCCGAAGGGCGCCGCCCATGCGGTCTGCGCGCGGTCTGCAGCGTCCGCGCGATATCCTCGCAGATTTGCGCTTCAACTGAATCGTGGGGAAAAGTCGGAAATGGCTCGTCCGCTGATATGTTGCACTGAACCCTCAGCAGCTCAATCTGCTCGTCCGTGAGCATCGCGGAGTGGTTAAGGGGGTCACCGGCCATGGGTAGACCCCAGCCTTTGATTGTGTATGCGAAAACCACGGCAGGGCCACTAGCCTGCGCCGCCTCCTCATAAGCGGCACGCAGCGTCACAAGATCGTGGCCACCAAGATTTCGCACCAGGACAGCAAGCTCCTCGTCCGACCACCGGGCCAACACGTCCCGCAGCTGCTTCTTTCTTGGCGAGGCTGCCAGCAGACGCTCGCGAACCTCCTCGGCCGGCACGCGAAGCATCCTCTGGTACGCAGGATTTGGCATCTCGTCGATAGCGGTTCGTAGCAAGGCGCCGTTCTTGCCCTCGAATGCCGCCTCGAGAAGGTGGCCATATTTTGCCTCAATGACGGTCCAGCCGTTCGCCCGGAACATCGCTTCCAGCTTCGGCGTGCGAATCTCCGGTACAACGCGATCGAGACTTTGCCGGTTGAGGTCGATGATCCACAGTACATTGCTCAGGCCCGCCAGCTCGGGCTCTGCAATAGCTTCCCAAATCGACCCTTCGTCGAGTTCCGCATCTCCCACGATAGACACGAAGCGCGGTTGCGGACCGGTGCGCGGTGTGAAGTGGGTGTCCACATAGCGGTCGACCAGCGCCGCGAAGGTGGGCGCGACCGCGCCGAGCCCTACGGAGCCGGTGGAGAAGTCGACGGGGTCCGGATCCTTTGTCCTGCTTGGGTACGCTTGTAGGCCGTGATAGGCGCGAAGTGTCGTCAGATACTTTTGATCCAGATTGCCCAGCAAATATTGAATGGCGTGAAATACCGGCGAAGCATGTGGCTTTACCGCGACACGATCTCCCGCGCGCAGGAAATCGAAGTACAGCGAGGTGAGAATGTGAACGACGGAGGCGCTCGACGCCTGGTGACCGCCAACCTTGGAGCCGTCGGTGTTCGGGCGAATCCGATTCGCATGGTGGACGATTCGAGTTGAGAGCCACAGGACGCGGTCGGCAATGTTGTTGAGAGCGACCAGGCGCTCAGTTCTCTCGTCAGTGGGCGACCCGCCCATCATGTCCGTAGCGAGCATCGACGTCTCCAAGCTGCAGAGAAAACATCCACTTCAAGTTGATCACAATGTACAGTACTGCACCAACTCTGGCAGCATGAAAATGCAGCAGATTTGTTCATTTGCGAGAACATTCGGGGCACCGGTCTCATGAAGATAGGCGCCGCGCCGCCGACTACGCGTTGGTCAACGCTCTACGGAGCAGTGTGTCCATGGGACGAAAACATCGATTACCGCGGAGCACCAGCAGACCATCATGCCGGCTGGGTGAGCGGTGATATTTCTCCGTTGCAGCCGCATGAGCGACGCACAACCAGGGTCATCGGTAAGCGATGCTCCCGCTCTGTGCGCGGAGTCTTGGCGCCAAGCTGTACAAGAATGAGCTCTGCCGCGGCCGCACCCAGCGCGTAATCCTGCCGGCAAAGCGCCGTGAGTGAAGGCTCGATTAAGGGCGCCCACGGAGCATCGTCAAAACAAGCGACGGCGATGCTACCGGGCACGGGAATATTCCGCTCTCGCAGCGCCAGCAGGGTCCCCACAGCCATCAAGCTGCTGGCAATTACAATCGCCGTCGGGGGATTCGCTGTATCAAGCAAGCGCATTGCCTGCGCATATCCACCCGCCTCGGACCAGTCGCCCTCGGCCACAAGCCGCGCATCGAAGTCAATATCCGCGTCGGCCAGCGCCTGCTGGTAGCCAATGAGCCGATCCGCCCCGCTTGTCTCCGAGAGAATGCCGGAAATATGCCCAATCCGCCGGTGACCATGTTCGAGTAGATGCGCCGTCAGCGTCCGGGCGCCCTCCACGTTATCGACGAGCACCGTGTCGGTGGGTCGCCCCTCGAGCCGGTTGTCGATGGCGACAAGCGCCATCGGTTGTCGAGCGAGTACCTGGCGCAAATTCGCGTGGTCGCTGGCCACCGGCGCAAGAATCAGGCCAGCGACACGCTGGCCGGTGAGCAGGTCGAGCGCTTCTCGCTCGCGCTGAGGCTGTTCTTCCGTATCGCACACGAGCACGGTATAGCCTTGCCGGCTCAGCACGTGCTGGGCTCCTCGCAGTGCGGCGGCATAGAATGGACTCGAGATATCCGGGACAATCATGCCGACAGTCTGGCTGCGTTGGGCGCGAAACCCGCGAGCCAGCGACGAGGGTCGGAAGTTGAGCTGTTCCGCGGCGCGCAGCACCTGAGCACGCGTGTCGTCGCTGACGTACCGGCGACCGTTGATCGCACGCGATGCAGTGGCTATGGAGACTTTCGCGGCAAACGCGACATCCACCAACGTGGCGGGGCGCCGCATATCGGCAGCTTGCAGTGGACCGCTAGCCGGCTCGGTCAGCTCCTTCGATTGCATAGCAAAAGTGTACCGCAGTTGAGGCTGGATTTACGAACCGTGCCGTCCTTGCGGCAGCGTTCTTAAGCTGTCGAGAACAGGCGCCTACCTGGGCCACACACTGCGTTTCGAACGATCACCTTGGGCCGAAGCACGACAACCGTGAGGCCAAGCAGCGGCGCCCAAATTTGTAGACGAGCGAGCGCCGGCTTACCTCTACCCGAACCCGAGTATCTGCCGGTACACGGCCTCGTATCCCTCGACCATGCGCTCGGCAGAGAACAGGTTGGCGACACGCGAACGACAGGCAGACCTGTCGATTGACCTTACAGCACCAACGGCCTTCACCGCCGCGTCGGTATCGGCGACTATGAAACCGGTTTCAGTGTCGGCGATTACTTCGGGTACTGAACCCTTCTTAAATCCGATCACCGGGCAGCCACAGGCCATTGCCTCAACCATGGTCAGGCCGAATGCTTCCTCGTAGTCGACAAGATGCAGGAATGCCCATGCCTCCGCGTAGAGACGCGACTTTTGCTCGAGATTGACCGGGCCAACGAAGCGGATCTTCGCATTGAGATGCGGCGCGACTTGCTCGTCAAAATACTGTTTGTTCTCCGGCGGCACGATACCTGCAAGTATCAGGGGCATGTTCGTACGCCGCGCCACTTCAATTGCAAAGTGGATCCCCTTGTCGGGGGACATGCGGCCCACAACCAGCAGGTACTCACCCGCTTCTCGGGAGAACGAAAACTGCGATTCGTCTATGCCGTTGTAGACGGTGGCAGCGTAGTCCAGCTCCGGTATGAGCGCCCGTTCCGAATTGCTAATCGAGACGTATGGGCCGGCCGGAAATCTCCGGTAAATGAGCTTGCTGTCCGCTTCCGCGCCCGATCCATGAAGTGTCGTCAGCATCGGCACCGGGCAAAGCTGCGTAAACGCTACCGGATACGAGCCAAGATTATTGTGCAAGATGTCGAATGAGCCGGCGCCGGCAAATGCATTTGCCATGTGCAAGCTTTCATAGACGCGGGAATATTGCCCAAGCTCAGGATCCATGGAAAGCGGCTCGGGCACGACGCTGCTGAGTCGCGCCGCAGTTTGCGAATCGCCGCTCGCGAATAAGGTCACGTCATGCCCGCGTCGCACCAAACCTTCCGTGAGATGGTGGACAACCAGCTCCCAGCCACCGTAGTGCACGGGCGGCACGCGCCACGAAATCGGTCCCAGGATACCTATGCGCATCGCCTGCTCCTAGACTATGGCATGGCGCCTATGAGGTCGGCGACCTTCTGTTTGGCGCGCGCAGCCGGAATTGCGAAATAGACACTCTGCGCGTTCTCATCGAGCAGGGTGTTGATGCCGATGACGTTGCCCTGGAGGTCGAGCAACGGTCCGCCGCTGTTCCCATGATTAATGGGCGCGGTGTGCTGGAGGTAGAGCCATCGCTGGCCCACGTCACGATGCAGTGCGGAGAGGATGCCGTTACTGATCGTCGGCTCACCCTTGAGCCCAAGGGCGAAGCCGATTGCAACCACATTCTCGCCAAGCTGAGCGTTCTCCGAATCCCCCCACTTAAGTGCCGGCAGCGGCGCCGCCGGCTGGGCGATCTTGATTACCGCGAGGTCGTCCGCTGTATCCTCCTGAACGCTCACCGCGGGGAGTGGGCCGCTCGTTTGAGTGGAAAGCGTGATATTGGTGGCGCCATTGACCACGTGGTCGTTGGTGATCACGTAAGCAAAGTTACCGGACGTCTGTATTACAAAACCAGTACCGGTGCTTTGTTGATTATTGGCTATGCTACCGGTAATTCTGAGCACGCCTGGTAATGACTGCTTTACGACCTGTTCGATGGTCAGCTCGTTCGATGAAGGCGCCACCGTGGGCACGGGAGTCACCGTCCCCTCGGCCCCGACCGGACCCTGGCCAGGTGGCGGCAGAAGATTCGAGTCCGGCGTGGGCATTGGCTTCGGATATTCGAAGACGGTCGCGCCTTCGATCAGCCAGGTGCCGTTCACGTTTCGCACATGGTACGTGACGCCGAAGCGCTGATTTCGCGCGGTATGCTTCGGGCCCTTGTAGCTCGGATCGGCATCGTCAGGCAGTCCCGTGCTATTCCGGATAGCCAGCTCGTCCTCGTGCTTGGTGAGGGTCGCGTCAGCGCGGTCGCCGCCTATGAGCACGATCGAATCCCAGACAGGCTCTTCAAGGCTCACGATCTTGGTATGGTCGCCTTCGCGGGCCAGGTCGGCTAGCTGCTGATTTAGGTTTGTGAGCACTGGGCCAGTCGCTACAAGCGGTAGCTTGCTGGCGTCTCCCGTTGCGAGCGCGCGTGTTCGCACCAGCAGAAAGTTATTCACCGCGGCTTGAATTGCCAGACGCTGAGTGGTGGCGCCCGGGGCCTGATTCGCTGCCAGTACCGTCGCCGTCGCATTGGAATTTGCGGCAAAGGCGGTCGCGGTATCCCGCGCGTGGGCGACGAGCTGTTGGGCAACTAGTGCCTGGTGAGCCTCGGCCGTCGCGGTTGCGGCAACATTCACGGTGGTCGCCGTTGGCGCCGCGGTGCTGGTAGGCAGAGGGGTATTGCTCGGAACGGGCGTCATGGTGACGGTAGGCGTTGCCGTTGGGGCTGTCGCGACGAGCGGCATCTTTCCACCGTTCGTGGCGTATACGAGTGCCGCCAACGCGAGGACAATGATGGCCGTGACTATCGCCGCGATGATAGCCGGCGCTACGGATTCGCGCTCAATTGTCACGGATACGCGAACGGTCGCTCGACCTCCATCCGTGTCGAGATGCACCTCACCGGTGTAGGTGCCGGCATGCATGTCGCTAAGCTCCGCTTGGATGTCTACCGACTCGACCGCTCCCGCCGCGCAAAAGACCTCACCGGTTCCCAGAACGTGGATCCAGGGTGCGTTTGGGCCCACAGAGACTGTTCCGGTCAATAAGGCGCCGCCGTTGTTTGCTACGCGGAGTTTGCCGCGCACCTTTCCACCGCCGCGCACGGTACCTAAATCGAGGTCATGCGGCGCCACGAGATGTGGTCGGAGAATTGGTGCCCCTCCACCCGGACGAATAATTGCCGTCCTGCCACCCGGTGGATCCCCTGAACCTCGGTTGCTCAATGGCGCGCCGCATCGCTTGCAGACCGTCGCGCTGGGTACGTTGACAGTGCTGCATGCGGGGCATGGTTTACCGGATCGGGGTGGTTCATTTGTGCTTATGGTGGAATCCATCAAGTAGGTGGGTGAACGTACTCTCGAGGTCTCTGGTGAGCACGCTTAGTATATCATGCCCTATTCATCTAACATCAGGCATTATCCCGAGTTGCCATCCTCGCACCCATATTTTGCCTCTCTTGAACCCGGTACACTAACCGTATGATCCCACCGACCGACCCACGCGATATTCACTGCATCAGCGTCCCGACGCCGTACCTGGTTGGCCCTGTAAACTGCTACCTCCTCGATGGACCATCTCCCGTACTGGTAGATTGCGGACCTGCAACCGAGGCGGCCGAATCGGCGCTCAGGGCCGGTCTCGCCGCGCACGGTGTTCGGCCGTCTGATATTGACACAATCGTATTGACCCATCACCATGCCGACCACGCCGGCGGCCTTGGCTGGCTGCGACGCGAGAGCGCCGCACTGGTAGTTGGGCACCCATTCAACGATTTGTGGCTGCGCGGCAATAGCGACGACCTTAACCGGCAGTCCGAATTCTATGCATGGCTCTACCGTTACTGCGACTCTCCGGTTCCGCCCGCGAGCCACCTGCTTGAACGAGCCACAGATGCCGCGGCCGAAACCGGTTACTCGACGTTAGACCGCCCACTTGTGGAGGGCGATTCGGTCGAGCTGGGTACCGGTCTCTGGCAGGTATTCGAGACACCAGGCCATGCCGGTACATCTATTTCTCTCGTGCGTTCCGACGGTGTGGCGCTCGTTGGCGACACATTGCTGCAGCGAATTTCGTCAAATGCGTTTGCCGAACCTCCCTATCCCGGGGAAACGAAGCGGCATCGAAGCTTACTTGCCTACCGGCGCAGCTTGAACAGGCTGGCGGCACTCGACGTATCGCTGGTCCTCCCGGGACACGGGCCAAGTTTTTCGGACCACGCCCCTCTGATCGCACGCCGCTTACGCAATCAGGAAGAGCGCTCGCAGCGCCTGCTCGCGGGCATCGACGAGGGGCATGTGACGGTACTGGCGCTTACCTATTTGCTTTTCCCGGGGCTAGCCGAGAACCAGCTGTTTCTGGGTCTCTCAGAGGTCATCGGCCACCTGGATATCCTTGAAGAAGCAGGCGTGGCTCGGCATGGCGGCGAGGCGCCGGCCAGATACGTTCGGTCCTAAGACCCAGTTCTGATCACGAACGGTTACGTGGCTCGATGACGGATGACATGCCTAGCGAGGGGGGCGGACGTACGGCGATGGGGTTGCATGACTGTTCAATCGTGGTCATAGGCAGCATCAACATGGATCTCGCGGTGCGTTGTCCGCGCGTGCCGGCGCCGGGCGAGACCATACTCGGCAGTAGCCTCCTGGAATCGCCTGGTGGCAAGGGGGCAAATCAAGCGGTGGCCGCCGGGACGCTTGGCGGCGGGGTCGCGATGGTCGGCTGCGTGGGCAATGACACGTACGGCGATGCGCTACGCGCATCACTTGCGGCCGCCAAGGTCAATACGGATTGGGTTCTTTCTCGAGGGGAGCGCAGCGGCGTTGCCTTGATTGAGGTGGCGGATACCGGCGAAAACAGCATTGTGGTGGTTCCCGCCGCGAATGGATTGTTGATGCCCAGCGACGTCGAGTCGGCACTCGCAGCCTTGCCCGCAGCCCGCATCATGCTCCTGCAACTCGAAGTACCATTGTCGACGGTTAGGGCTGCCGCGCGTCTAGGCAAGCAGCGAGGATTGCGGATTCTGCTCGACCCTGCTCCGGCCCAGCCGCTACCGCCGGACCTCCTGGCTGAGGTCGACATCCTGACTCCGAATCAGGGTGAGGCCGCGATTTTGCTGGGGCGAACAGGCGAAGTGAGCCTGGATGACGCGCCAAGCGCAGCCGCACAGCTGTCTGCCATGGGCCCGCGAGTCGTGCTGCTGAAGCTGGGGTCGGAGGGCGTGCTGCTATACGATGCCGGCCGAATCGAGCACGTGGCCGGCTATGCCATGGCGACCGTCGATACTACGGCGGCTGGTGACTGCCTGGCAGGCGCGTTAGCGACCGCCCTTGCCGAGGGTGCACCGCTGCATGAGGCAGTGTACTTTGCCAATGCCGCGGCAGCCATCTCAACCACCCGTGCAGGTGCTCAGGTCTCCATGCCGGGTCACGCGGACGTTGACCGGTGGCTGGCAAGCCATTGACACTTTAACCCGGCGGCACCAGCTCAAAGTAGCGTTGCACGAGAGCGATATCGCCGAATGACTCGAGGCGATCGACCGGGATTCGATGCCAGAGAAACAGAAACAGATCCGAGGCTGTGCCGCGGATGGCTATGTCGCCTTTCGCGTGCTCGCGCGTCACGACCGGCCCTGTTTCCAAAAATTGTACGAGCCACTCACCGGGTCCGTCAGTGCGATGAAAGTGATAGGTCTCTCCGCTACCCTGTCTCACGTTCTCGGCCCTCTGCCGGCTGGCGAACAGCATGATCTCGAGCGACTCCTCGATACCATCTGCTGCAAGTATTGGCTCAATGGCGTCTGGCGTTCCATGCGCCAGCTGCGCATCCCACCGGTGAACGGCGGTCTCATGCGCAATTCTGCGTTGCAGGAAGCCCGCATTCTGCTGTGGTGGCCACCAGGTTTTGATTGGCAGATCGAGCTGTGCGGATCGCAACTCAGCTTCCAAAGCAGCGGCTGTTGCTTCAAACAGATCGATCAATCCGTCGGGGATAAGCGTTGGGTCGATTCTATCGCTATCAGCCCAGGCCTCAAAACTCGCTGTGATGCCGAGATCCACGAACGATGAAATGGGCGCTTCGTTGGGCAACGCGCGAAAAACCCTGATGGTCGGCGCATACACGTTCACGGCAAGATGCGTGAGGAGCGCGGCGACAGACCAGCCGGGACACGATGGGACCGGCGCGAGCAGTCCCTTGCGGGCAGCATCCGCAATGCCTGCGGCCTCCCGATGGAACGCATCACAATACGCTGTTTTGTCGAGCATGGGTGACCTCTCTGGTAAATCCCTCCTCACGTCATTCCGAAGACTTGTAGTCAGTGTACGTCTCGTGGCGTCGGTCGTGCCGCTTGCCATGCCGCATTCTGGACTTTTGCTCCCGGCCATCGAATCAACTGGACCGCGCGACCGGACTTACATGACGTAGCGAAGCAGCTTCGGTGAGCGGCTGATCAGTCTGCCTGCCAGGGTGCGATAGTCCTCGGTGCCGCTGATTACGGCGGCCACCAGCGACTGC
>JAQBPC010000213.1 GCA_028287725.1 Chloroflexota bacterium
CGTCGGGTACCTTCTCCGCCTCCTTCACCATTCCGGCCAATGCCGTTCAGACCTTATATACGATTACGGCCGCAGATTCGTCTCGCACCGCATCCACTACGTTAAACGTCTCGACGGCTACGGGAACAGCCGGCGTGACGTTGATCAATACGCCCTCTGCGGCCGCGCCAAACCAGGTTATTGGGCTGACTGGCACCGGCTATACAGCCGGTTCAGTGGTAACGATTACCGGCCTCGGAAATTCCTCCACTACTGTTGCCTCCGCAACCGGCGCCATCACCACCACCATCACGGTTCCCTCGAATCAGGCGAATGGCAACGTGACGCTTACCGCGACTGATTCGGCCAGTCGATTCGCGACCGCCGTTGAGCGTAGTGGTGTCGCTGGAATCAGCTTGATACTCAATCCGGCCTCTGGGCTGGTGGGCTCGTCGCCCGCCATTGCTGGTACCGGCTTCCGGGCAGGTGAGCAGATGCTCGTTAGCCTCGCGCAGCCCGGTACATTGCCGACGGCTATCGCGGGTACAACTGTCTCGTACACAGCCGACGCAAACGGCAACTTCAGCGGCACATTCCCGGTACCGAATCAGCCAGCCGGAAACTATGTAGTGCTCGCACTCGGCGCCACGAGCCGCATCATGGCGACTACCGCGTTCGCGGTCAATGCAGCGGCAGCAACGGCGTCGCCATCGCCAACCGCGTCCGGCACGCCTGGCGTGGTGCCGTTCCCCACGCCTCCGGTAGTGCCCACCCCCGTAACTGGGCCGCTCGCCTCGGTCTCGACTTCGGCGACCACGACCTACTTCGCGGAAGGGTTCACCGGGACTGCGGCCGGTACCAAGAAGGCAACATTCACCGAGAAGCTCTACCTCTTCAATCCTGGCTCGGCGGCTTCTAATGTCACGACCAGCTATTACGTGTACGACACGGCTCACAACACGCACAACGTTGTTACCGCGCACGACACCGTGGCGCCGGGCGCAACAGTCGTTCGCAACGTAAATTCAGACGCCGGTAACGACCGCGAAGTAAGCATCATTGTGCAGGCTTCGGCCGGCATAAGTGCCGAGACGGTGATCAGTCGCGTCGCCGTTGACGGAACGGTACTTGATACTGGCAGCAGCAAGGGCTCGACCGCGCTCGGCCAGACCTGGTATCTCGCAGAGGGTTACACGGGCGCCAGCTTGCAGGAATACCTGCTGCTGTTCAATCCTGGCAACACGCCCGCGAAAACCCAGATTCAGTACTTGCCAAGTGACACCGCCGCTCCCCCGGCTCAATCGGTAACCATTCCGGCGAACGGAAGGGTGACGATTAACGTCCGCTCTGCCTACAACGGATTGATCAAGCAGGGCTCACGCAATATCGGCATCAGTGTGACGTCGGATCAACCTATTGCAGTCGATCGCTCCCTCTACTGGGGTGACGGCGCAGGCTCTGGGAAATATGGCTATTCCCTCGGCTCGGCGATCAGTGCTGGGAAGTCACTCCAGTACTTCTCCTTCTTGCCGACGTCGAACGGTTCACAGTCGTTCGTGACCGTCCTCAATCCTACCGGCAACTCGGCGACTGTTACCCTCAGTCTCCGCGATGCTATCGGCAGCTCAATTCGAGACGTCTCGGCTACCGTGGGTGCGGGCCGTCGCTATACCTTTAGCTTGAACCAACTCCTGTCGGGCAACTACGGTGCAATCTCCGGTAGCCTCAGCAGCTCGGTCCCGGTCGTGGCCGAAGCCGGCCTGTACTTCGGTGGCTCGCCGAATATCGGTCGCCATCCCGGCCTGGTCGTTCAGGGTGCGGCTGGCGCATCGGTCGGCAGTCGTGCAAACGTCAATGCCGCCGGCGCGCTGCTTCGCATCGTGAACACGTCAGGCAACGTCATACGTATTCAAGTGTCGGCCGCGGGCAACGGCGGTTCCACCGTCTTGAACGATTCGACACTCGCAAGCAAGGCATCCCGGGTTGTGCAGGTGCCGGCAGGAACCGATCCGCGCAGCATTCTCGTGCTGGGCAGCGGCTCCTATACCGCCACAGTCGTCAATGGCGGTGACGCCTCTTCCACCGCTTGGGGCGGCAACCTCAATTAGGCAGTCACTGTTCCGCGCCTACCAGATCACCGGTTTTCCGGTGATCTGGTAGTCCGGGAGTAGATAACAAGAACCCCGGTCGCTGACCAAGTGACCGGGGTTCTTGCATTTATGCTTGCCGTGATGCACTCAGGATGCGCACATTCTCGCGCATGGGTCAGGGCATTAAGGGACCTCAACAACCGGCGGTAAAGGAGTCGTAAACTCGCTCGCCAAGCACTCCATAAACACAATGTCGTAAACGCGCGAACCGATCCGGTGCGCTTCACGCCGCCTGCCGATCTCGCGAAAGCCCACGCGAAGGTAGGTGTTGATCGCCCGTAGGTTCCCGCTGAATGTATCCAGCATAATGTTGTGCAACCCTAGGATCCGGAAGCCGTAATCGATGATAAGCATCGTGGCCTCGGTGCCGTAACCGCGACCCCATTGGCTCTTCTCATTTATTGAGATCCCCATTGTGGCAGTACGGTGTTCATAGTCGATGTCACGAAGGTTCACCCAGCCGATCGGCTGGAGCGCCGCGGTCTCGAATATAGTGAAATGAACGCGGTTGCGCGAACGAGTGTAGTGTTCAAGATCCGCCGCGACGGATTCCATCGTGGCAGGACGAACAATTTCGCCGCCCATCAACTCTACGTCAAAGTCGTTCGCCCAGCGATGATAGACCGGAAGAAGATCGTGCGACATCGGCCCAAGTGCAACTCTGCGACCGACAATATTAATAATCGGTGGCGACGTACCTTGGTCAGTCAGGTCTGCCATGTGGCGCTGCCCTTCCTGGATGGTTTTGAATGCCGGGCGTGCGCCACTCATCATGGCGCGTTGGGTGCCCCACGGTGGCGTGGGGGCACAAGTGAGGCGGCCGGCCATGCATTAAAGCGGCCAGCCGATACCCACGACTATACCACAGCGCGCGAGCGCTTCTCCTGGGAGAGTCTAGACCGCAACCGCCTCGTCGTCGACTATCTGAGCTCGGGCGACTATGGAGACAACCTTGTCCAGGCGGTATCTCGCATAGAATTCCCAGTACCGCAGCATATTTTCCGCCAAGGGGGATTTTGTCCATCGGGCATGCTCGGAGATCAACTCGTGGAGCGGTCCTTCCGGATCCATCTCTTCTGCAGTGAGCGGCTCGACGCGAACGTAATCGGTATTGAGCCGGCCGCGCTCTTCGGCGGTGAAGCCGTTGAGGAGATAGGCGACGCCGCCGGTCATACCCGCGCCAAAATTAAGCCCCACCTCGCCAAGCACGACGACCGTGCCCTTGGTCATATACTCGCAGCCATGCGGCCCAATGCCCTCGACCACCGCCTCCGCGCCAGAGTTGCGACACATGAAACGCTGGCCGGCACGACCATTGACGAACAGTCGACCGCCCGTGGCGCCATACCCAACGGTATTCCCGACGAGTGCGGTGCTCTCGGGTGGACAGCCGAGGTCGTCCGGCGGACGCACCGCGATGGTTGCGCCCTTGCCCATCGCTTTCCCCACATAGTCGTTCGCGCGCCCCACCAATGTAATCCGAATGCCGCCCCAGATGCCAAAGCCGAGCGACTGCCCCGCATACCCGTAGAGGTGAATGTCGAGCGGTTGGCGTAGACCGGTCTCGCCGGTCAACCCAACTATCTCACCGGCGAGCGTGGCGCCCACCGCGCGATCGGTGTTGCTGATAGAGTAGCGAAGCGTTGCAGGTCGAAGCCGGCTTGGGTCGATCAGCGACCGAGCGTCATGCAAGATTTGCTGATTTAATGAGCTGACTTCAACCGGGATTGGGCGTCGTGGTCCCAATGGTCGGGGTCGCCCAAGAAGATCGTGGTCAAATCGAATCCCGGTTCCGGTGGCCTCAGGATCCTTCGGGCTTAGCAGGTCGGTTCTACCGATGATTTCTTGCACCGATCGGTAGCCAAGCTGTGCCAAAATCTGGCGAATCTCTTCAGCGACAAGTACAAGGTACTTCACCAGGTGCACGGGCTTCCCGGAGTACTTCGCACGGAGTTTCTTAGACTGCGTGGCAATGCCTGTTGGACAGGTGTTGAGGTGGCACTGACGGGCCAAAATACAACCCTGCGCAACGAGAAGCGTTGTGCCGATGGCAACAGCCTCCGCTCCCAATATGAACGCCTTGATCGCATGCATGCCTGTCTGTACGCCGCCGTCTACGACGAGCTTCACGCGATCCCTAAGGTCGTTCGCGTACAGTACCTGGTGAGTCACTTGCACGCCTAACTCCCAGGGTAGGCCCGTGAACTTGATCGAGCTGAGCGGTGAAGCGCCGGTGCCGCCTGAGTGTCCGGCGATGTGGACAGTGTGAGCGCCGCCCTTGGCGACTCCGGCCGCGACAATCGCCACCCCGGTCTCGCTCACCAGTTTCACATTGCCGCGAGACCGCGGATTGAACTGGAACAGGTCGTGCATGAGCTCAGCCAGGTCTTCGATCGAGTAGATGTCGTGATGTGGCGGAGGCGAAATGAGATAAACGCCTGGGTCGGATCCACGGACCTCGGCAATCGCATGCGATACCTTATGCCCGGGCAGCTGGCCTCCCTCACCAGGCTTCGCTCCCTGCGCCATCTTGATTTGCCATTCCTTGAGATGGTGCATGTATTGCGGCGTAACGCCAAAGCGCGCGGAGGCTATCGGCTTGATCATGCTGTTCGCATTGGTCCCGTACCGGTGCTTCCGCTCGCCGCCCTCTCCGGTGTTCGAGCGTGCTCCAACCCGGTTCAAGGCTCGAGCGATGTCCTCGTGCGACTCGTCACTCAGTGAGCCCCAGGACATGGCGCCGCCAGAGATTCGACCCCAACTCTCCCGATCGTCGAGAATCTTCCATACCGGCTCAACCTCTTCAATTGGAATGGGCGCGCGGTCGGAAACGATGGAGAATCCGTCGCCCACCGTCAGCGCTTCGCGTTCATTGATGCTGTTAGCCCAAGTCGCATACTTATCACGCGAGCCTGGGTCCATCACCTGTACGAATGCCGAGAGGAATTCAGGCGGGGACTTGTCCTCGTACGCCTCAAAGCAGGCCATCTCCGTTTCGGTTTCCGCTACCACCTTAGGCAGCGTTGAAAACACTTTGGGCTCGAAGGCGCGCGGGATTCCGCCCTTGCGGTACCGGACGAAGCCCTGATCGCTTAGCGACGGTGCGCGGCGGTCCTTCGGGACTGCTTTCTCCTCGACGTGAACGGCAGCACCGCCGACGGTCACCAACTCGCCGGCCAGGAGATCGCCAAAGGCCGTTTGATGCGACGCGACAACATCCTCAACGAGGTTCTCAAGGCTCACGCCCGATCCCCAATGCGCCGCACCTGAAAAGAACCGTGCGACAACATCCGCGTCGAGCCCTAGCACTTCGAAGAGACCCGCGCCTGTGTACGAGGTGACGGCGCAGATACCCATCTTCGACATCACCTTGACGACGCCCTTGTGCAACACCTTGCGGAAGCGCTCGCCGTGGGTGTCCTCCGCGCATCCTTCCTCATTGTCCGAGAGTCGCCAGGCCCATTCCAGCGCCATCCACGGATGCACCGCGTCCGCACCAAAACCTAGCTGGCAGGCGACGTGATGCTCATGCCAGGCGCTTGCGGTGTCCACAACCAGGCCCACCTGTGTCCTAATGCCCGCATCCAGCAGGCGGCGGTGCACTCGTGATACTGCGAGCAACATCGGTATGGCAGCGTGCTCTTCGTCAACCGCGGGTATGAGGACGCGCGGATCAGAGACCACGGACCCTAGGCTCGAACCGTTCAAGGCGGCGCCGTTGGACTTTCCGTTGCTTGCGGTGTACTGCCCGCGTGGAATCCGATCGCTGAGGATCAGTACCCTGGCGCCTGCATACACCGCACTGAGCGCGCTGTCCTCGAGCGCACTGAGCGCACGCTCGAATGAGGCGACTGGACCGTCTGGATCATTTACGGGGAACCGCACATTGAGATGCTCTATCGCATCCTGTCGGGTAATCCAGGAAAAGCGCGGACCGCTCAAAACGGGAGAGTCCAACTCAATCGAATGCCCTGAGACTGGACCGCCAAAAAAGTTGTCAAGCTTTCCCAGATAGACCCGCGTGCTAAAAACGAGACCTTCCCGATATGGGTCGATCGGCGGGTTCGTGACTTGCGCAAAGCGTTGCCGGAGGTGATCCTCAAGCATCCGCGGGCGGCCGATAAATGGCGTAAGCTGCGAATCGTCTCCCATGCTCCAGACCGCTTCTTTGTTCTCGCGAACCATCGGCAAGACGAAATACGTCAAGTCGTCTTGCGTGGTTCCGGCCGCGATCTGGATGCGTGTGAAAGTCTCAGCATCAAGAGCTGGGCGGCGATAGGGATCCGTTCCCCCGGCCGTGATATGGCGCTCCGCTTGCGACTGCCAGTCGCTGACAAGTCCGACCAGCTCGGCCTTAATTTCCTTGTCGTGATAACAGCGGCCGCTCTCCATATCGAGTGCAAGAAGCTCGCCCGGGCCGAGTTGACCAGTGTAAATTACGTCGCCGCTTGGCCACTCCGTCACGCCTTGCTCCGACGCGACAATGACCTGGCGCGGGCCGCCGGAGCCGCCGGTCTCTTGTACGAACAGTGGGCGGAGCCCGTTCCTATCGAGGTGTGCGATGAGCCATTTGCCGTCGTAATAAATCAGACCTGCCGGGCCGTCCCAGGGCTCACGCGTGGCCTGTTGCAGCCGATACCAGGCGCGCAGGTCCTCGTGCATCTCAGTGACCGCTTCGTGCGCTTCCGGCACGAGGCTGAGCATTGCCTGAACCGGACTTACCCCGGATCGCGTGATCGCTTCCATTAACCGATCGAGCTGGGCACTGTCGCTATTTGTTTCCTCGCCCAGGATCGGCGAGAGTCGGCGGCGCCTGCTGGAGCTAAGTGACCGCTCGCGCGCACCAGTCCAGGTTCGGTTCCCCAAGAGCGTATTGATTTCGCCGTTATGGCAGAGGCGGCGGAATGGCTGTGCAAGTGCCCAGTCGGGAAGCGTGTTGGTGGCGTAGCGCTGGTGATACACCGCGACCGAGGCCATGAAACGCTCATCACCGAGATCCGCATGATAGAACTCTCGAACCTGCGTGGCACGGAACAAGCCCTTGTAGACCACTGAGTGTGCCGAGAACGACGGGATATGTAACCCAAGCCGTCGCGCCTCCGCGCGTCGCTCGATTCGCTTTCTTGCGCGAAACAAGCGTGCTTCAAAGGCATCCACATCCATATCCTCAGGTCGCCGGACCAAAACCTGCGCCACGATCGGGCAGGTCTCGAGAGCACGCGCACCAAGGATATCTCGCGCTACCGGAAGCTCGCGCCAGCCAAGCACCGGTAGGTGCAGGCGCTCGAGGGACTGCACGACGAGTTCCTTTGTTTCCGCGGCAAGCGTAGGATCGGTCGATGTGAAGAACATGCCCAACCCGAATGGATTCGGGTCCTCAGGCAGCTCAACGCCGAATACCTCGGCGAAAAACGGTGCATGGATACTGAATAATATGCCGGCACCGTCGCTGGTGCCCGGGTCGCTGGAGTCGCGGCGAGTTTCGGCTCCTCGGTGGGTCAGACAGCCAATGGCGTCAATCGCCTGGCGCACCACATCCCTGGTAGCCACACCGTCGTTGTTCGCGAGGAACCCGATACCGCACGCGCCGCGTGTCCACTCGTGCGCGGGGATATTCGGATACATCACGCGTAAGGGATCTACACCGGACACAGCGAGGCTCCTTTCATCCCGCGGCCCGTGAGCCAGGGGAGGCACCGACGTCTGCACATCACCACCCGCTACATGGGGTACTCTGGCAACCCGGCACAGTCATTGTGATCCGGATGCACGCGGATCATGCGCAGTACGAAGGCTACGTAGGACGCCTCACTGCGTCGTACGACTGCCACAGCGTTGTGGCGATCCGGGATGTCGAGGTCCCGGACAAACAGAGACGGATTCGGCAAGCGCATTGCATAAAATAGCAGTGCGTGTAGTGTACAAGAATGCGTTTCCGCTTTCAATGCGCCGCTGTCGGTCCCCTTGTGCCGCAACGCGAGAGTGCCGCGGCCTCCACGCTTCAGGTGCTCCTATCGGAGCTATCCTTGCATTCGCCCGGTGCGTTCATACGCTCTAGCCGGGTTTCTCTACCAATTCGATCAGCGCACGGCCTGTGCTCCGTGGATGGAGGAAGGCCACACGATGTCCCCCCGCGCCAATTCGCGGGACTAGATCGACAAGCTCTATCCCTGCTGCCCTGGCCGAGTTCAGCGCGGCTTGGACGTCGTCGACTCGGTAGGCAACGTGATGAAGCCCTGGTCCGCGCTCGGCAAGGAATTTTCCAACCGGGCTGTCAGCGCGGGTTGGCGCCAGCAATTCAATCGATTCTTCACCGCAGCGCAGCAGTACGACCTCAACCCCTTGTGACTCGAGTGTTTCGCGCAGCTCGATCTCCTGGCCAAACACTCCCGTATACAAAGCGAGACTTTCGTCTAACGACTGCGTGGCGATACCTATGTGATCAAGCGCGGTAAACATCAGCATCCAGACACGAAGCGGTTTGTAAATAGCACTGAGGCGTTGACCGGCGAAGGGATCTGGTGCTGCTGCAGCAACACGGCTTCCGTCGCGTTCCACGTCGGTGCGTATGCGCAACCCAGGGCATGCCCGGCTGAAGGAGTCCAGTACTTCACGGCCTCCTTGAGCACCGCCAATTGATATGGCAGTTGAGACGACGGAAACGCGGGCATGAAGCTCCTCGATGCGGTCAGCGCTGCCTGCGGGTCCGCATTGGTGTCGCGTTGGCCACGTAGGGTCGCGGCGATGAAACGGCTTACGAGGTCGGCATGCTGCGCGATCTCAGCCTCGCTGGTAACTACCCCGGGCCCACCCAGCGCTACCAGGCTGTCAATCGGCAGAACCGTAACTTTCATGCCGAGCTGCCGGAGCTGTACCGGCTCATTCATGGCGAAGCCCACGGCCGCGTCGACGCGATGCTGGGCGATCGCGGCAACCTGTGCATAACCAATGGAGCTGATCTTTACGTCCTTGCTTGTGAGGTGTGCGGCTTTTAATGCGGCAAGTAGCCCCGTAAATGAGGCTCCGTAAAGCCCTGGAATGCCGATGGTCTTGCCCTTGAGATCGCGGAAGCTGTGGATACCGCTGCCCGCAAGCGCGAAAATCACCACCGGGAACCGCTGATACTGCGTGAAGACGGAGACGACAGGCAGGCCGCGAGACTTCCCAACAATGACTTGGTCGGCTTCGGCATTGCCAAACGCGATATTGCCCGCGCCAACCAGGCGAATCACATCGGTTGACGTGGCATAGTCAAACTTCACGTTGACGCCTGCCGCGGCGTAGTATCCACGCTTCACAGCTAGGTAGAACGGTGCAAACTGCACATTCGGCGTATAGCCCATGGAAATCGTGACGGTCTCTGTTTGACGTTGTGCTGCGTTGGCATGGGTTGCGGCGGCGGGACCGGGCGGTACGATTACGGCAGCGGCAAGCGCCAATGCCAGGACGCGAGGAGCGATTAACCTTGCCATCGGGCGACGATCCTTTCGAAATAAGTCACGACTGAGAACAGCGCGATACCGATCGCGGCGAGAAGGATCAGGGTGGCAAACAGCTCGGCCGTATACAAATTCTCCCTATAGTAATTCAGCAAGAACCCGAGACCCTGATCCGCGGCGACAAATTCGCCCACGATTGCGCCCGTTAGCGAT
>JAQBPC010000229.1 GCA_028287725.1 Chloroflexota bacterium
CACCGTTCGGCGCACCGCAGTCGGGCCTCCACGCCCTCGAGCTGCCCGCTCACAAGTAACGCCGCGGCATACAGGGCGCTGAGCACGGGCCTGACGTGGAGTAGCTCGTCGGGTAGCGCCTTGAGCCAGCCAAGCCCCGTCGCTTCTTGTCGACTCCGGAGCATCTCTGGAACCGCCTGCTCGACCAGGCCCGCCGCTCGCTCGAAGTCCTCGGCGGCCAGCGCGTGGCGGATCGCATCCGACGCCGACCCATGTCGCTCGTACCACTCGCTGGCGCGCCGATGCAGAGTGGATACTTGGTCGAGCTGCTCCTCCATCAAATGCGCGGACAGAACTTCAGCAAAGAGGTGGTGATAGCGATACCAGTGGCGCTGGTCATCCAGAGGCACGACAAAGAAGTTACCGCGCTCCAGGGCCTCCAACCTCGCGGTGCCTTTCTCCTGGCCGGTGACGGCATCGCACAGCGGGCCATGCAATCGGTCGAGAATGGCAGTCTGGAGTAAGAAGCTGCGCACAGGTTCGGGCTGACGCTGCAGAACCTCGTCGACCAGATAGTCCACGATGTACCGGTGGTCTCCCGCGAATGCCCGGATGAACCCGGGAGCATCCTGGTGGCCCTGAAGGGAAAGCCCAGCTAATTGCAGGCCGGCAATCCAGCCTTCGGTGCGGTCTTCTAGTGCGGCAATGTCTGCCGCTGAGAGGCGTAGACCCATCACCGAGTTGAGAAATTTGGAAGTTTCAAAGTCGGTGAAACGCAAGTCGGCTGCGCGCAGCTCGGTCAAGTGGCCTCGGGCACGTAACCGGGCCAGGGGGAGCTGGGGATCTTCGCGGGTGGCGATGACCAGGTGCATCTGTGGCGGCAGGTGCTCGATCAGAAAGGTGAGGGCAGCGTCGATCGCCGCGGCCTCAATAACGTGGTAGTCATCGAGGACGAGGACGAAACTGTCCGGGAGGGTAGAGATGTCATTGAGCAGGGCCGTCAGCATCGCGTCGGTTGGCGGCGGCTGAGGAGCCTGGAGCGCAGCCAACACCCACGTGCCAACGTGCGCCGCACGCGTCTGGAGAGCAGCGACCAGGTACGCCAGAAAACGTGCAGGATCGTTATCACCTTCGTCCAGCGACAGCCATGCGGTCGGTCGCTCGATTCCCTCGACCCATGCACTGACCAGTGTGGTCTTACCGAAGCCGGCCGGGGCCGAGATGAGGGTCATCTTGCGGTGCAGGCCCTCATTCAGCCGCTCAATCAGGCGGGAGCGGGGGACAACGTTGGGCCGGGGAGGGGGAACAAACAGCTTGGTGACCAGCACTGGCGTAGCCATGGATTGAACCCCCGCACTGTAGGTAGTCTCCCGATCAGGTGTTGTTGGGAAAGGGAAGTACCGTTAGCAATTCCCGGAGGCGCCGGCAATGATCGGTACTGGCTACGGCCGGGGCGTCAAAGCTAAGCTGCCAAGCACAGTATACACTGCGCTCTGGTCCAGCACGCCGCCTCACTACCGAGCGCCTGCCCGAGGGACGGCAGGCCTTATGCCACGCCCTCCAGCTCCGCCGCTAACGCGTCCGGCTCCGGTCTCGTTTGCCGGTGTGCGGGCGTAAAGACGAAGCGGTTGGAAACCAGGAAATTCACCGAGAAGGCCGCGACGATTCCTGCCGCATCTGCCGGTAGGTAATGCGTGCCGACGGAGATCAGAAGAGCAAATACAGACACGTTTACAACCTGGCCCGTGAGTGAGCTGGCCTGAGCCTTCAAGGCGCGCACCGGCCAATCCCAGCCGCGGAGATGGTCCTGGTCGTGATATGTGAAGCGTTGGTTTGCGTAAAAGTTGATCAGCGCGCTCGGCTCGAACGCACAGATCCATGCCGCCACGATTGGCATGTGAAGGAACGAGTGGAAGAACCACAGGAATGCCATGTTGATCGGAATGCCAAAACCACCGACCAGAGCGAAGCGTATCGCACGCACGTGCAGTAGGCTCTGAGCAAGGCTCACCAGCCTTCCGGGTCCCGTAGCCATCCGCTCCTCCACCTGCTAGGAAAGTCGCCCCTGAAACCTGAAACCGAAGCCGGCTGAAGCCCGACACTTGGCGAGGACTGTGAGGAAACGACCCATCCCTTCGGACGGGTGCCCCGAGCGGGTACCCGGCCAATGAATGCCGGGGTTTCCAGACCGAAGTCACCAGCGCGGGATTTCCGAACAGTCCAGCTTGCCGGCCAAACGGCCGTGTTCTCCAGGTCTCAATGGCCACCCACGTAGTGTGTCCCATCAATGTCCGAAACCACCGTAGCATGATGTCCGTAACAGCCACAATCCCAAGACTGGGGGAATGGCTACCCCAACTTGGGGATGCTTTGCCTACCTGGAAGCGGTGGGCTGCTCCGAAGCGCGAGCGAGAAGCTCGCTGGCCGCGTGCAGCGTGGTCTCGCTCACAGGCACTCCACCGAGCATCGCCGCGATTTCCTCGACGCGCTCCGAGCCCTGTAGAAGCGTCACGACGGTGCGTGTCCGGCCGGCGGCGATCTGCTTCTCGATGCGAAGGTGACCGTCGCCCAGCGCCGCGACCTGTGGTAGGTGCGTAATACAAAGCACCTGGTGCGTGTGACCAAGGTCTCGCAGCTTCTCGCCGACGACCTGACCACTCCGGCCACCGACTCCGGTGTCCACTTCATCGAATATCAGCGTCGGCGTGTGATCGGCCGCGGAAAGGATCGTCTTGAGCGCCAGCATCAAGCGGGACGCCTCCCCACCGGACGCGATCCGGGCCAGCGGCTTGAGGTCCTCGCCGGGGTTCGGCGAAATGAGGAATTCGACATGGTCCAGGCCGGTCTCATCAAACGCGTACCGCTCGCTAAGCTCGGGGACCGGCACGCCGTGCTCGCTTGGGCGCCAGTCGAGCGCCACTGCGAAGCGCGCCTTCTGCATGTTCAAATCCGCGAGCTGTTCTTCCACGCGCCGGGATAACTCGTCGGCGGCGGTGCGGCGAACAGCTGAGAGGGCCGCCGCCTCGTGACCAAGCGTCGCCCGCAGTCGCTCCGCTTCAGCGGCCAGCTCTTCAAGGCGATCCTCTGCGTGAAGCAACTCCTCCTGCTCCGCCGTGGCTCGCTCGCCGAACGCGATAACGTCTGCCAGTGTGTCGCCATATTTTCGCTTCAACGAGTGCAGTAACGTGGCCCGCTCCTCCAGGGCAGCCAGCCGGGCCGGGTTCGAGTCAATCGCGGCTGCATAGCGTGCAAGGTCATGCGCCGCCTCTTCCACGTTGTAAAGGGCGGTCTGGACATTCTCCAGTAGCGGCGCCTGGCTGGGGTCGATGTGGATGAGATCGCCAAGCGACTGCACGGCGCGATTCAACAGGTCCAGCGCGCTCACGTCGCTCCGCCCGCCCTCGCTCAGGAACTCCTGTGTGGTGGCGGCAAGACTTGCCAGGTTATCGGCATTGGCGAGCACAACCCGCTCGGCCTCGAGGTCGGCCTCCTCATCCGGGCGAAGCTGCGCGGCCTCAATCTCCTCCACCTGGTAGCGAAGTAGGTCCAACCGCTGTGCCGCATCGCGGCGGGACGCGTGTAGTCGCTCCTCCTCAGCCTGCAGCGCGCGGAGCTGCCGCACTAGATCGGCGACTTCGCGCCGCCGATCGAGCGTTCCGCCGTAGCGATCGAGCAGATCGACATGGCCGCTTACCTTGAACAGCGATAGATGCTCGCTTTGCCCGTGGATATCTACCAGCAGCTCGCCCAAAGCGGCCTGAAGCGAGACAGGAACAGCACGGCCATTGATCCGCGCCGTGCTTCGACCGGCGGGATTGATTTCGCGCGTCAAGATTAGCGCTGTTTCGGCCTCGTCGAGTAAGTCGTAACCCTCGAGAGCCTCGACAACTGCCGACAACATGTCGGGCTGCTCCAGGCCGAAAATTGCCTCGACACGCGCCCCCCGGCTACCCGTCCGGACCATGTCGCCGCTAATGCGGCCGCCGAGGACGGCCCCTACCGCGTCGATGATGATGGACTTGCC
>JAQBPC010000686.1 GCA_028287725.1 Chloroflexota bacterium
CTGCGGGAGTGACGACTATTGCGCCCTGCATACCCGCGCGGTCGCAGGAGCGTCCCGAGACCAAAGAGCCAGACCCAGTTGTTCGGCTACTACCGCGCAATCGTGCCGCAAGCTGGAGGACCGGGCGACTCAACAACTCCTAACTCCTCACACGCTGGGCCGAGGCTCATGATAGGCACGATGCCCTCAGCCCAGCGTGCGTAGCGACGCCCACCTATTCGCTACCCAGCCCGCCAGCGTAAATCCGGCTTCCGGGCCGCAAGCGCCTCGTCGATGCGGGAGACGGGCGTGCTGTGCGGAGCAGTATGGACGTCGTCGTTTCCTTGCTCCACTTCCTGGGCAATGGTCAGCAAGGCCTCGGCAAAGGCGTCGAGCGTGGCGCGGTCCTCGGTCTCGGTCGGCTCGATCATCATGCACTCTTCCACCACCAGCGGGAAGTAGATGGTGGGCGGATGGTACCCGTAGTCGAGCAGCCGCTTGACCATGTCGAGCGTCTTGGCGCCCTGCTTCTTCTGCCGCTTCCCAGAAATAACGAACTCGTGCATGCAGTTGCCGGGGTACGGCACCTCGAAGGCGTCGCGCAGCAGGGCACGCAGATAGTTGGCGTTGAGCACGGCATCGCGACTCGCCTGCGCCAGTCCGTCCGGCCCCATGGCGCGCACGTAGGTGTAGGCGCGGAGGAGCAGCCCGGTGTTGCCGAAGAAGCTGCGCACCCGCCCGATGCTCTGCGGCCGGTCGCTGGTGAGGCGGAACGTCTCCGTGCCGTCCGCCGCCACCTCGCGCTCGATCAGCGGGACGGGGAGGAAGGGCGCCAGGTGTGCCTTTACCCCCACCGGACCGGTGCCGGGCCCGCCGCCGCCATGGGGCGTGGTCATCGTTTTGTGCAGGTTGAAGTGCACCACGTCGAAACCCATGTCACCCGGGCGGGTGGTGCCCAGGATGGCGTTGAGGTTGGCGCCGTCGTAGTAAAGGCGACCCCCCACCCCGTGCACAATGCCGGCAATCTCCACGATGTCCTTCTCGAAGAGACCACAGGTGTTGGGATTGGTGAGCATCAGCGCGGCAGTCTGCGGGCCGACCAGGCGGCGCAGATCCTCGACATCCACCGTGCCGTCGGCATTGGACTTCACCTGCACGACCTTATACCCGGCGGCCGCGGCGCTGGCCGGGTTGGTGCCGTGGGCGGTGTCCGGCACCAGTACCTCGCTGCGGTGCTCACCGCGGCTCTCATGGTAGGCGCGGATGATCATCAGTCCGGTATGCTCGCCGTGCGCTCCGGCTGCCGGCTGCAGGGTGAACGAATCCATGCCGCCCACCTCGCAGAGATATTCCTGCAGGCGGTAGAGCATGGCCAGCACTCCCTGGATAGTGGCATCCGGCTGATGCGGGTGCAGCCCTGCCCAGCGCGGATCGGCCGCTACCTTCTCGTGCAGCTTAGGGTTGTACTTCATGGTGCACGAGCCGAGCGGGTAGAAGCCGCCGTCGATGCTGTAGTTGAGCTGCGAGAGGCGGGTGAAGTGCCGCACCACCTGTAGCTCGCTCAGCTCGGGCAGGTGCGTGGCCTCGGCCCGCTGCAGGTTTGCCGGAATCAGCGCGTCGAGCGGCTGTTCGGGCACGTCGCAGTCCGGCAACGAGTAACCGGAGCGACCCGGCGCTGAGAGCTCGAACACGGTAGGCTCGAGCACTTTTCGCTCGGCGGAAAGTGTTGCCCGATGCGCGCCGTTGCGGCTGACAGGCATATCCGCCGCGTCGAGCACATCGGAGTCAGTGATCAGAGTCATCGGCGTACGTCCTCCAGGCCCTGCACGAGGGCATCGATATCTTCCTTGCGGTTCTGCTCGGTAACGCAGACGAGCAGGCCATGCTCGATACCGGCCTGGCCGTCTATCGGGATTCCCGCGAGAATGCCGCGCTCCAGCAGGGCGTCGCGGATTTCCGCGCCCGGTCGCGGCGTGCTTACCGCGAACTCGTGGAAGAAGGGGCCGCCGAAGGGAAGGCTGTAGCCGGGGATCTTTTCGATCTGATCGGCCGCGTAATGCGCCTTCTGAATGCAAAGGTTCGCCACGTGCTGCACGCCATGCTTCCCCATATAAGAGAGGTAGACAGTGGCGGTCGTGGCGCAGAGGGCGTGGTTGGAGCAGATGTTGCTGGTGGCCTTCTCGCGACGGATGTCCTGCTCCCGGGCGCGGAGGGTCATCACGTAGGCGCGGCGGCCATTGCTGTCGACGCTCGCGCCCACGATCCGACCCGGCATGCGGCGGAGCAGTGCCTCTTTGGCGGCGATGTACCCGGCGTACGGGCCACCATACGCGAGGGCGATGCCAAAAGGCTGCGCGTCGCCCACGGCGATGTCGGCGCCCACCTGGCCGGGCGTGGCGACTACTGCCAGCGAGAGCGGATCGGCGCAGGTAACGTACAGTGCACCGGCACGGTGCGCCTGCTCTACCAGCGCTGCCTGGTCTTCGATAATGCCAAAATAGTTCGGCGATTGCACGATCACCACGGCGCTCGAATCGCCGAGCACGTCGTGCAGGGCAGTGGGGTCGATGCGGCCGTCGGTGGCCGGTAGCTCCAGCAGCTGCAAGCCCTGGCTCCAGCAATAGGTGCGGAGCACTTGCAGGTATTCAGGATTCAGGGTTGACGCGGCGACCACGCCGGTCCGGTTGGTGACGTTCACCGCCATCATCGCCGCCTCGGCGCAGGCCGTCGCGGCATCGTAGAGCGAGGCGTTGGAGACGTCGAGCCCAGTTAGGTCGCAGATCATGCTCTGCCACTCGTAGATCACCTGCAGTGTGCCCTGGCTGACCTCGGGTTGGTAGGGCGTGTAGGCGGTGACGAACTCGCCGCGTGAGACCAACGCGCTGACCGTCGCGGGGATATGGTGGTTGTAGGCGCCACCGCCCAGGAAGGATCGCGGTCCAGCGTAGAGACTATTCTTTTTGGCCAGCCCGTCGAGCTCGTGCAGAATCTCGGGCTCGCTGGCCGCGGCGGGAAGGTCGAGCGGACCGCAGCGCAGCTCGCTCGGGATTTCGGTTAACAGATCCTCCATACCCGCGACCCCGAGCGTGTCGAACATCGCTCGGCGGTCCGTATCGGTATGGGGTAGGTAGGGTATGGGCATGTATGTTTCCTTCTAGCCCTTAGTCTGCTGTTGGACAAACAAGGCTTGGGATATTTCGTGTCACTCAGTGAGCGGCGGTGGATTCGTACGTGTTGAGGTCCATCAGCTTGTCGCGGTCGGCCGCATTGCCGGTCACCTTGAGCAGCCAGCCATCGCCGTAGGGACTGCTGTTCACCAGCTCGGGCTTATCGACCAGCGCGGAGTTCACTTCCGTGACCGTGAAATCGATAGGGGCGTAGAGATCGGACACCGTTTTGACCGACTCCACGCTGCCGATGGTTTCGCCAGCCTTGAACGTCGCGCCGACCTTGGGCAGCTCGACGAATACTACGTCGCCCAGTTGATCTTGCGCGAACTGGCTGATACCGATGGTCATGGGGTCGCCGGCGCTGATCCACTCATGGCTGCCGGCAAAGCGAAGGTCGTTCGGATTCACGGCGTGTCCTCCTCACAGATTATTTCGACGACTTGCTGCGCTTGTAGAAAGGCGTTTTC
>JAQBPC010000272.1 GCA_028287725.1 Chloroflexota bacterium
GCGATCGCGCTCTGCGAACGGGTTGGATTTAAGCGCAATCGCATGCGTTTTGTAGGTGCGGGTTGACGGCATTCAATCTGACCGGGTGCTACTAGGGAACTATCATTAAAGTGTACCACCACGCGCCAAAGCCATATGGAAACGGTCGCCATAACGGGCACCTGTAATTAGCTGGGTTTGCCGCCAGGCAACTCCCCCAAAGCTTCGCCGATCTGGCTGCCAACTTCGCGTTTTAGGCCGGAATCGTTTCTCGAATCCACGGGGACCAGCGCGCGGAGCTCTGGCAGGAATACGCCCTCGGAATTGCAGTTCAGGCCGGCCGAAACCATGTGCCTCACCAAGGTTTGGGCGCATGTCCACGATTGGACAATGATGGCAAGCAATAGCGCGTATTATCTAGCCACAAGCCAGGTCTGACATCTGTCGCATTGCCTATAGGCACTAACCATGCTAGCCTCGGTACCGAGGACAGCACATGTCCAAGCGTCGACTTCAGGAAAAATGCGGGATTGCAACTACGGTTGCGCGAGCCTGAAGTTGCGAGCGATGCACCCCTGGCAGGGAGCGTACAACATAGAATGGCAACGAGTGCGCTAGTTGATTCAAGTCCTGTAGCCGATATTGCCTTCTCAGCATCGGGGAGGAGGCGAGAATCTGGACAACGTGGACACCTGGACGACACTCGACTAGGGCCATTCAGACTCCCGCTGGCAGTGATCCGACTACGCCAACTCTTACGTGCAGAGTCGCGCATCGAGTCACGGATCGTCCTGCTTCAATGGGTCGTGATGGTGATCGTGGGTGCTGGAGCGTTGCTTCCAAGCAACCTCGGTCCTGGCCTTGGCGCGTACAGCGCATCGCTGGTCATCTGCGTCCTCGTGCTTCACCCAATTGCCTATATGGCGATATCGATGATCGGCTACCCGTGGCTTTGGCGAGACGGTCCTGCGCGAGTAGCGGTACTGACCGCCATCGATGTAACGATTGCCGTGGGTGTACTGTTCCTGACCGCGAGAAAGCCAGACTACACGCAGGTGCTCCTGTTCAGCGTGGTGCTGCTTACTGCCACCAGGTACAGCCTGAGCCGTGCCCTCGGCATCACCTTGCTCGTTTCGATTCTGCAGTTCTTCTCTATTGTGGCGGCAAACAAGCAGAGTATCCCAGTCACAAACCTCAGTAGCGCCGTGGTCGCAATGTTCGCGCTTACCTATGGCGTTAACTTGCTTAGCCAGGCTGAGCGTAAAGAAGCGGCAATTGCGGATGAGAATGCACGACTGTACAGGGCGGTATTGCTGCGGAACCGTGAGCTCGCGACGATCAATGCGCTGAGTCAAACCGCTACGCAGGACACCGATCCAGACCGCCTCCTCGAATCCGGCCTCGAGCTAATCCTCTCCAACATGCCCGTAATCTGGGGCCAAGGTTACCGATATGACCGCCGGTCCGGTGATGTAGAGCTATTGTTCGTGCGGCACGCAAGTCGGCACATGGTCCGCAATGAGCGCGGCATGGCCATGCGACATGAGGCACAGCAGGCGGCGCGGTCGCGGTCGGTTGTTATCGGGCAAAGCAACACGCTTGGCGGCGAGCCCGTAGCGCGGATCAGTGCACCAATTCTGGTGCAAGGGAACCCAATGGGTGTGCTTCAGGCGCTGATGCCGGTCGCGCACGACGGTGCTGTTGGAACGCCTCCCACAGACAGTCTAACGGTAGTGTGCCAGGAACTTGGGACCTGGATCGAGCGCGCGATGCTCCGCGAAGCAGCGCAACGCGGCCTCGTTCTTGAAGAGAAGAACCGCATTGCCCGCGAGCTACATGACACTGTGTTGCAAATTCTTTTCACGATCGGTCTCGCCGTCGACTGGTGCCTTCAGCGGGCTGGTGACGATCCACAGGTGAACCAGAAACTGTCGGAAATGCGGAAGCTCACCGCCAACGCCAGTAGCGAGCTGCGGAGTGCAATATTCACACTGTCGTCCCGGGTTGCGGAGATTGGCTTGGTGCCCGCGCTTGAGACCCTGTGCAACAGTTTTTCAGAGCAACACGCGCTGCCGGTATTCATGAGCGCCAACGGTCAACAGTACGAGCTATCGCTCCTGGGACAAAACGCGCTGCATCGTGTGGTGCGTGAGAGCCTTATGAACGCGTATAAGCACGCGCAGGCCACCCATATTTTGGTGCGGGTAGTGTTCGAACAGGACGGCATTACCGCGGTGATTCAGGATGACGGCGTCGGTCTGCCCAAGCATGTTGTCGAATCCTATGCCGACGATCCCGTGCATTTTGGGCTGCGCACAATCGCTCGGCAAGTACTCGACCTGCAGGGTGCGTTTGAAGTCATGAATGGTGAGGAATCAGGCACGATTGTGCGTGCGAGGATTCCTACGAAGCGATCAATTGAGGAGGTCCAATATGACCGTGGCCGCGCCAATTAAGCTTTTGATCGTCGACGACCATGACATCGTGCGCGAAGGCATTAGCTCAATCCTTAGTCAGGAGCCTGACTTTGACGTGGTGGGCGAGGCCAGCGACGGCCCTACTGCAATTGCGGCGGTAGAGCGACTACATCCGTCAGTAGTTCTGCTTGACATGCGCATGCCCGGGCCGGACGGCATTGAAGTCTGCCGCGAAATTACCACGCGCTTTCCCAACGTTCGGGTGATTATCCTGACCGCCTTTCTGGACAGCGACACCATCAACCGCTGTATCCAAGCCGGCGCCAAAGGTTATGTCATCAAGGACGTGGAGCGGACCGACCTCAAGCGATCGATCCGCGACGTTGCCCAAGGTGAGGCATTTCTCGACCGTAAGGTGCACGCGGTTGTCGTCGAACGACTGAAACGCGAGACCGAGCGGAACAGGCCTGTGCTCACTGAACGCGAAGTGAGTATCCTTAAATTTATGGCGGAGGGTTTTACCAATCGCCAAATTGCCACCAAGCTCTACGTCAGCGAAGGCACAATTAAGGACCAACTTCAAAAGATCATTGATAAGCTTGGGGCGACAAACCGTGTTTCGGCGTTATATGTCGCAGCCAAGGAAGGAATGATCTGACTCCCGCCACCGAGCCACGAGGTGTGATGATCAACACGACGCCGCAAGAATCCGCTGACACTTTCAGCATCGAAGACCAGATTAAGGCCGCAATACCAAACCTAAGAGAACTCGAGACTGTCGGACGTGCCATGTCGACCCAAGGTGTGTCGCTTTCAGACATACTCAGCAGCTGTCCGCCGAGTGATGACCTGCCGGCTCAAGCGGCTGCCATCGCGTCCGGATACCTGCAAGGGATGGAAGCAGCTGCACGCGAAACTGACGACGGCATTCGCATGGAATTAGACCGGCGGCGTGCGGAGCTCGCCGCGCTACAGCGTGTGAACGCCGTAGCGACAAGCAGCCTCGACGAGACTACTGTCCTGAACAAGGTCGTTAACGCCGTCTCCGATGTCATGGGCGTGGAAGTCTGCTCCATTTATCTGAGGCAAGGGCCAAACCAGCTTGTACTTCGTGCGACGTATGGCCTCAATCCGTCCGCGGTCGGCTTAGCGCGCCTATCTATCGGCGAAGGCTTGACCGGTTGGGCCGCGCAAGTTGGCAAACCCATCGCGGTGTCGGATGTGTGGTTGGACGCACGGACGAAGTACTTGCCCGAAACCAAGGAAGACGATTACCACTCGATCCTCTCCGCGCCGATTACTGCCAGCGGCGGCGAACAGATCTTGGGCGTGTTAAACGTACAGACCAAGGACTGCCGGAGCTTCACCGAAGACGAGATGAGCTTCCTGGAGATGATTGCCGGCCAGCTGGGTCTGTCGATTGAGAACGCGCGCTTTTATGGCCAAACTGACGCACAGTTACGGCAGAAAGTCAACGCGCTCACGACACTTCACCAGGTGGTGGTCGCGGTCGCCAGCAGTCTCGACCCTCGTCAGGTATTAAATACAATCGCCAGGCAAGCGCTGACACTTTGTCAGGGCGATAGCAGCGTTATATTAGCGCGCCAGGGTCAGGGCCTCCGCGTTGTAGCGCACTGCGGAGATGGCGATCTCGAGCATCGGGAATTCGTAGAGGATATTGCCCGGACCGCGATCCAGCAGGGCTTGCACCAATTGAAGCCATTGCCAAACACGGAGGACGGCGCGCGGCACATACTATTGTGCGTTCCACTCCGCGGGCATGGCTCGACATACGGCGCACTGGCGGTGTATGGAAAAGCCGACCAGGAGTTCGATAGCGAGACGAGCGATTTGCTCACAGACTTCGCCTGCGAAGCCGCTATGTCCGTCGAGAACGCGCAGCTGCATCAGGCGACGCAAAAGAGCCTAGAGGCAAAGTCGGTTCTGTTGTCCGAGCTGCACCACCGCGTGAAAAATAACCTGCAGACCGTGGCGTCGCTGCTGTCGTTGGCACTCAGGCATAGTAAGTCCGAGGAAGCCAGCCAAACGCTGCGAGAAAGCTATAACCGCGTTCGCAGCATCGCAGCCGCGCATGATTTGCTGTCACGCCAGCTAATTGGCGTTACCACAATCGGCGAAGTGGCGCTCAAGGTTATAGAGCTGATTGAGCCGACTATACAGGGCCGAGGCGCAATTCGGTTCGTGACCGAGGGTGACGCGATCGAGCTTGAGACTCGCGAGGCTACTACCCTCGCGATTCTACTGAATGAATTGCTCACAAATGCGCTTCGCCACGGCCTGCGGGGACGTGAGTCGGGCGTGGTAAAGGTATCGTATGGTCGCCAGGGTTCGGAGATATGGGTCACCGTGGCCGACGACGGTAACGGCCTTCCGGCAGAATTTACGATGAGCAAAAACAAGGGCCTTGGGCTGTCCATCGTTCGAACGCTCGTCGAAGCCGACCTACATGGCCAGGTGCACTGGGCCGGCGAAGGTGGCGCCCGGTTTACGCTGACGTTCTGTCCGCCCGCAACATCTCAGAGTCGCGCTCAGGCGGTCAGCCGAAACTGACGACAGGTTTCGTGCCTATGCAGCCCTGCGGATGGATGCACCCGGAGCGCAGCAAGTATGGCATGCTGTGCGGCACCCCAAGCAGGGTTCGGCGCGCCGCCCGCAAAAGTAGCATGAACGTGGTCATCCTATGACAACAGAAGGGCAGGCGCAACGTATCCGGCTCGATCAATTGCTGATCGACCGGGGATCCGCTAGAGGCCGTGGTGATGCACGCTCTCTGATTGAGGACGGCCGCGTCAGCGTCAATTGCATCGTAGTAACCAAACCGGGCCAGG
>JAQBPC010000288.1 GCA_028287725.1 Chloroflexota bacterium
GGACCCACTCGCGTGCCGGCAGGTGCTTATTTTGTGCTTGGTGACAATCGCGAAGTGAACGGACATGAGATCAGCTACGACTCCCATCAGTGGGGTTTCTTGCCGGCCGGTTTCATCTACGGCAAGCTGATGCTCACGTTCTGGCCGCTGTCCGACTTTCGCTTTTACAGTCTCTAGTGTGGGTGTTGGGCGAGCTGGTACGTTGCCGATTACAATGTACGGTCAGGCATTCGAGGCACTCGCCCCTATTCCACAGGTCGAATCCATCTGATGGTCGGTTCCACGTGCCATTAAATCTGAGTGTTTACCTGGCATATCGATCGGCCGAGCGTGCCTTCGCCTTAGCCGCCTCTTCCTGACGATTCTTCGGCTCCGCGGTCGATTCGAGCGAACCGAGGAGCCGGCGCGAGATCCTGGCGATGTCGTCAACAGCTGCGTTGAACGCCGCCTCGTTCGCCTTGGATGGTTTGTTGAATCCGCTAATCTTTCTGACGTACTGCAGCGATGCCGCGAGAATCTCGTCCTCCGTGACCGGCGGTTCGAAGTTATAGAGCGTCCTGATGTTTCTACACATGCCAATATGCCTCCAGAACGTCAGGATACTCTCCGAGTCGCCGTAGGTGAAGACCTGTCAACGGTCACCGGAGCGATTCGAAGGTGCAGACGATAGCCTCGCTAGGAATAGCGCACTTGCCATTCAGCGCTAGATTCGGCCCTCTCGCAACGTGCTGACCGCGTTGGCAATGCGTCGCTGGCGAGTCTCGGCCGTCTTAGCTTCCTCGATCGACATCACGAACCGTCGCTTGTTACTATAAGACAACCCGTCGAAGAACCGTCTGGCGTCCGCATCTAGGTCGAGGGCGTCGGTGAAGTCGGGCGGCACAGAAACCTCGCGAGGCTCGGTGTCGAGCTCAATGTCGACATCCACGTCGTCGCCGGCGGCGACACCGGCCCTTTCGCGGTTCTCAGCGCTGACCGGGAGCATGAACACCCCGTTCATAGTTGCCACGCTGCTGCGGTACGTGTGATCTCCGATCGTGACGCGGACCGCCGGCCGCTTGCTCGGCCCGAGACTCGCAACGACCTCTGCCGGAACTTCGATACCCGTGGCGGTCTTGCCCCCGAGCTGGAGAATGGCACGAAACCTCATAGTTTCCTCCTGGAGTAATTCGACCTGCTGGAACGCCAGCTTGGTGTTGCCTTCAATCGCGGCGAGGGTCATGGTCGACGCGTCTACAGTTGGCTCACCCTGCTTGCTCGAATTGTCCGGTGTGGACGCCAATCGCTTGGGCTCCACGACAAGGTCATGCTTATATTATTGGCCGACATGCATTCTACCTATAAGCTAATTAACCAATCGATAGAATTGGCTCCTGACCGCCCCGTGTAACTCCCTTTTTGCGGACGAGTCAGGCATACGAGCCGTCTTGACGCGCAAAACGCTGCATTGTAGACTCAGGCCGCCATGCCGCTGAACGGCTATTAGCGGTGTATGTGCCGGCCGGACCCTAGTCTGGCGCGTTCGTGTTTCCTTTGGGAGCGGAGGAGTTGCCATGAAAATTAGCCGCGTAACGGTGCGACGCGCTGAGATGGCGCAGTCCTGGCTTACCGATACGGTCATCGCCACCCCGTTGTCCGGTTTCCCAGCATATAAGGCGCAGCGTTCGAGTTGGTTCGGCCGCATGACTGCCGCCGTCGTAGTTATTGAGACGGACGAAGGCATCAGCGGGCTTGGTTACATTGGCGGCGGCAAGGAGGCCGGAGCCAGCATCGTCGAAGATCAATTTGCCGCGCTGCTGACCGGCAAGAATCCATTCGATACCGCGATGATCTGGGACCTGCTGTTCCGCGCGGCGCAAATGCACGGTCGTCGAGGCGCGGCCATGGCAGCGCTGAGTGGGGTCGATATCGCACTTTGGGATATCGTGGGCAAGGCGAGTGGGCAGCCCGTATATCGCCTGTTGGGCGGCGCCACGAAGCCCAATGGTATCCCTGCCTATCCAACGGGGAACGCGGTGGAGCGTTATGCGGCAGAGGGCTTTATGGCCGCCAAGCTTGCCGTGCCCTATGGGCCTGCGGATGGGGTGGAAGGCATGCGCCAGAACGAAGCCCTAGTGCGCCATGCGCGCGAGACATTCGGGCCGGATGCCGCCATCAGGCTCGATTGCTACATGGCCTGGGACGTGCCGTACGCCATCAGAATGTGCCGGCAGCTCGCGGAATATTCGATCGATTGGATCGAGGAGCCCGTGCTGCCGGACGATCTTGATGGCTACCGCCGGATCCGCGCAGCGCTGACGCCGTTAGGCATCAGGGTCACCGGCGGCGAGCATGCGTACACGCGGTACGAGTTTCGCGAGTTGATCGAGCACGAAGCCGTCGACGTGCTCCAGCCGGACATGTATCGTGCAGGTGGCATCAGCGAGCTGCGCCATATTGCCAGCCTGGGGTCGGCGCACCACCTGCCGCTAATCCCTCATGGCATTGGCGCGCCTACTTACCATTTTGTCATGGCGACGCCCTCTTGCCCGGTGGCCGAATACGTCGATGTGTTCGCCAACGGCGGTCAACTGCTGCTGGAAGGCGAGCCTGTCCCAGAGAATGGTCTGATTCAACTATCCGATGCACCCGGGTTTGGTTACCGGCTGAATGAGAACCTCCTGAGCACGGGGAATGGGCCTGTTCCGATCTGGTAATCGCCTTTACGTTCGGATTCCTTGGCCCACTATGTGCGCTCGTCGCGCCGGATGCTTGACACCACACGAAGGGGCGTGCTAGTGTAACCGCATTCTCCGACTATCGAGGTAGTAGGACGAGTGAGGATGGTCTCGATGATACGCGAGTCCTCAGGCGATCTGGCAACGCATTTGCAGCGTATTGGCTTCACGCAGTATGAGGCGCAGATCTACATTACGCTCGCGCGTTCCGGCGCGCAGAACGGCAATGAAATCAGCCAGGCTTCCCATGTCCCCTCCTCTAGAACCTATGACACACTGCGCAAGCTGATTGGAAAAGGCGCGGTTGCCTCGTTCGCCGAAGGCGATAGCGTGCGCTATGTCGCCCTCCCGCCTGCCCAGGTAATCGAGCGCTACCGCTCAAGCATCAATAGCACGCTCGACCATCTCGAGACGGAGCTTGGTCAGCTCACCGCCTATGAGGCGGAAGAAGAGGTACTGAGCATGCGCGGTGAGCTGAGTGTATTGGCCCGCGTGCGCGATGCCATTGCTGCGAGCCAGCGCGATCTCTATATCTCCGTCTGGAATGAGGAGTTACCGGCAGTGCGCAAGGCGCTGCTCGATGCCGACGGACGTGGGGTGCGCATGCATGTCATGCTTTACGGCGAACCGGTCGAGCTAGGCGGCGCGCAGGTTTACAGCCATGCGCACACCGACATTGTTCGCGCTCGAATCGGCGGTCGCTTATTGGTGCTTGTTGCCGATGACACACGGAGCGTGGTGGCTCGTTTTGCCGCCGGAAATCAGGTATACGGCTTTTCCAGTCAGAACCGGGCGCTGGCGCTCCTGGCCAGAGAGTATTTGGGCCACGACATCATTCTGGAATGCGCGAAGGACCGTACGGAGCGGCGGGAGTGGGATGCGTGGTGGCAAAGTCACGAAGACCTCGTTCGGATTATTCGAGATGAGCTGCCACGGAACGATGATTTTTCGAGCCAGGACTCTGAGGGGATCCAGGAGGCACGCTAGACTGCTCGCGAGGAAATGGGGTGACCGATGACGCACACGACACTCCTTGAACGAGAACAACGAGAGTTTATGGTTGGCGGCGCCTGGCGCACGGCGTCGGTCCATGCGACTGTGACGTATCCCTACACCGGCGAGGTGGTGGCGCGCGTGGCGCAGGCTACTGCTACGGACGTCGAAGACGCGATCGTGGCTGCTGCCGATGCATTCACCACAACCCGGCGCATGCCTGCATTCCGGCGGGCCGAAATCCTGCTGCGCGCAGCCGGGATCATTCAGGAACGTGCAGAGGAGCTAAGCCGGCAGATCGTGCTGGAAACCGGCAACCCGATCGTCGAGACGCGGGGTGAAGTGGCCCGAACCATTACCATCTTCCAGATTGCGGCGGAAGAGGCGAAGCGAATTAGCGGTGAGATCGTGCCACTCGATGGGATAGCGGCAGGCGAGCGGCGCCTTGGTGAAGTGCGACGCTTTCCGATCGGGCCCGTGGCCGGGATCACTGCCTTCAACGCGCCGTTGCTCTTGCCCGCGCACAAGATCGCACCGGCCTTCGCCGCTGGCAATCCTGTGATCGTGAAGCCGGCCCCGCGCACGCCGCTCTCTGCATTGTCGCTGGGAGCAATTCTCCAGGAGGCGGGCGTGCCGGACGGTGCCCTGAGCGTCCTGCCCTGTGACGTCGCAACTGCTCAGCCACTAATTATGGACGAGAGACTCAAAGCCCTCAGCTTTACCGGCAGCGTGCCGGTGGGCTGGGCCCTAAAGGCACAGGCGAACCGCAAGCGCGTCACGCTCGAGCTTGGGGGGAACGGCGCGGTTATCGTGCACCGAGATGCCGACGTGGCACGCGCGGCTGAGCGGTGCGCATTCGGCGGGTTCTTGCGCGCCGGCCAGGCCTGCATCGCCGTGCAGCGGATCTACGTTCACGAGGAAGTGTATGAGCCGTTTCTGGAAATGTTGGTCGAGCGTGTGCGTGCGATTACGATGGGCGATCCGTTGGATGAGGCGACGCGCATGGGACCGCTCATCGACGAGCTGGCAGCATGCCGAGCCGAGGCATGGGTGGCGGAAGCGGTAGCAGCCGGCGCCACCGTGCGGACCGGGGGGCGTCGCCAGGGATCGTTCCTGGAGCCGACGGTGCTCACAGACGTAACCGCCGATATGCGGGTCAGTTGCGAGGAGGTATTCGCACCGATTGTCGCCGTAACTCCCTATCAAGATTTCGAGCAGGCGCTGACCTGGACCAATGCCTCACCATATGGCCTACAGGCCGGACTGTTTTGCAACGATCTGCGTCAGGTTTACCGTGCCTTCGAGGAGTTGCAGGTCGGCGGCGTGATCGTCAACGACGTCAACAGCTGGCGCGTCGATTCTATGCCCTATGGCGGAGTGAAGGCGTCGGGTTGTGGCCGGGAAGGCGTACGGTACGCGATCGAGGAATTCACCGAGCCACGTTTACTGGTGCTGACACTCTAAGTCGAGCGGCGGCTCGAGACCCAAAGACCTGCATTCGTGTCGAGTAGAGAGGAACTAAGGTGGTTGCCATTGAAGCCGGCCAGACGAACAGCGCGGTAGATGGAGCCATGCCGGACCGCGCGACGCTGCTCGCGATGTATCAAACGATGGTCAACATCCGTGCCTTTGAGACGCGGTTGGTCGAGTTGTTCAACGCGGGTAAGCTCGGTGGCGTGCTGCATGTCTATCTCGGCGAGGAGGCCTGCGCTGCAGGCACCTGCATTCACCTGAAGCCGAGTGACTACCTGCTCACCTCCCACAGGGGGCACGGGCATGTGCTGGCAAAGGGCGCCGACATGGACCGCATGATGGCCGAGCTGTTTGCCAGGGAAACCGGTCTGTGCCGGGCACGCGGCGGCTCGATGCATATCATCGACCGCAGCGTGGGTATCCTGGGCGCCAACGCGATCGTGGCGGCCAACGTGCCGATCGCCACCGGCGCGGGCCTGGCGGCGAAGTGGCGCGACGAGGGTCAGGTGGTCATCTGTTTCTTCGGCGACGGAGCCACCAATCATGGGGCGTTCCACGAAGGCGTTAACCTGGCGGCGGTGTGGGATCTGCCAGTCGTATTTGTTTGCGAGAATAACCTCTACGCTCAGTTTACCTCGCAGCGGATACACACAAAGATTACCGATCTCGCGATCCGCGCTGAGGGCTACGGCATCCCGGGTGTGCAGGCGGATGGACAAGATGTGTTGGCAGTGTACGGAGTCGCGCAGGCCGCCGTGGAGCGCGCGCGAAACGGCGGCGGCCCCACGTTGATCGAGCTAAAGACCTATCGCTATACCGGCCACGCGATCAGTAATCCTCTCTCCGCCATTGGCCGACCTGAGGAGGAAATCGACTCCTGGAAGGCCCGCGACCCGATCGCGTTATTCGAGCGGCGGTTGATCGACCAGGGTATATACGTCCAGAGCGACCTTACCGCTTTGTGCGAGGCAGCGACGGCACGCGTCGACGCTGCCGTGGCGTTCGCCGAGGCTAGCCCGCATCCGCGGCCCGAGACGGCCCTTGAACATGTCTACACGGAATACCCGGTGGGGGTGCCCCTGTGAGAGAGATCCTGTATCGAGACGCGATCCGGGAGGCGCTGCGCGAAGAGTTGTTGCGCGACCCCGCCGTGGTGCTAATCGGCGAGGAGTTGAGCGATCCCTGGGGAGGCACCTTCGGCGTTACAAAGGGGCTCTCGACGGAGTTCGGCGAGGCGCGCGTGCGCAACACCCCGATCTCGGAGGCGGCGATCATCGGCTGCGCGGTGGGCGCGGCACTGGCTGGGATGCGCCCGGTAGCCGAGATCATGTTCTCTGACTTCATCGCTACCGGTATGGATCAGTTGGTCAACCAAGGTGCCAAAATTCACTATATGTCCGGTGGGCAACTGAGCGTGCCGATGGTAATCCGTACCGCGGGTGGCTCGGGGCGTGCTTCGGCGGCACAACATTCGCAGAGCCTGGAAGCCTGGTTCGTTCACGTGCCGGGCCTCAAGGTTGTGATGCCTTCCACACCATACGACGCCAAAGGCTTGCTCAAGTCCGCCATCCGCGACGCAGATCCCGTGCTCTTCATCGAGCACAAGATGATGTACAACAGTCGAGGGCCCGTGCCGGAAGAAGAATACCTCATTCCACTCGGCGTGGCGGATATCAAGCGCAGCGGTACGGACCTGACGGTGGTGGCGACGTCGCGTATGGTGCCGCGCGTGCTGGCGGTGGCCGAGCGGCTGGCGCAGAACGGCGGGCCGGATATCGAGGTAATCGATCCGCGTTCACTGGTGCCGTTCGACCGCGCCACCGTGATCGCTTCCGTCCAGAAGACGCACCGCCTGGTAATCGTACATGAGGCGGTGGAGCGCGGTGGATTCGGCGCTGAAATCGCCAGCATCGTCGGCAGCGAAGCGTTTACCTACCTGGATGCTCCGATCAAGCGGGTCGCGGCGGCCAACACGCCGGTGCCGTTTGCCCCCCAACTTGAAGACTATTTAGTACCGGATGAGCAGCGAATCGAGGCCGCGATTATCGAGACCGCCGCATAACCCACTCTGTCTGGGCGATGGGCGAGCAGTACCCGCTGAGGATATGAATGGCTACCGATGTAAAGATGCCGCGGTTGAGCCTCACTATGGAGGTCGGCACTGTTATCCAGTGGCTGAAGGCGGCTGGTGACACAGTCGCGAAGGGTGACGACCTGGCCGAGATTGAGACCGATAAGGTGAATGTGACAATGGAGGCGCCGGCCAGCGGCTACCTGCGCGCGCTGCTTGTCGACGCCGGAGTCGAGGTGCCGTGTGATACCACCATCGCCGTGCTCACCGATACCGCCGATGAGCCGTTTGCCGTCGCCGGCTCCTCGGCACAGCCTGGCCGACCTACCACAGAAATGGACACGCCTTACCCCGCCGTCTTAAGCAACGCAGCGCGCGGCCAGGAATCAGTGGCCAGTGCGGCATCTCCCCCATCCCCGGCACAGACCATGGGCGGTAATGCGCATGTCAATGCGTCGCCGGCCGCAAAGAATCTGGCCCGTCAGCTTGGCGTGGATATCTCGACCGTAGTTGGTTCCGGCCCCAGCGGGCGTGTTGGTCTGGAAGACGTGCAGCGTGCGGCGGAGCTACAGGCGACACGCGCACAGGCGGGTACGGTCTCTGGCGACCGCAGAGTGCCTCTCGGCAGGATGCGCGCCGCGATCGCCCAGCGCATGACGCTCTCCGCAACCACCGTACCGCAGTTCGTCGTCCGGCGGCGCGTAGATCTGAGTGCCGCCCTTCGCTACCGCGATGAACGGCGCGCCCTGGTAGGCGAGGGGCCTGCTCCGGGCGTAATCGACCTGATCCACCTTGCAGTCAGCCGCGCACTGCTTCGGCATCCTGAAGTCAATGCCAGCTTCGACGGCGGCGAGCGGCCTGATCAGGCCGGCATGATACTGCACGACAGCGTTCACCTGGGCATCGCCGTTGCCTTGCCCGACGGGCTTGTCGTGCCGGTGATCCGTAATGCTCACACGCTGAGCCTTGAGGCCCTGGCACGAGAACGCAGGCGCTTGCAGGAGGAGGCGCTCGGGAACCACCTGGCGGCGACCGTGCTCAGCGGCGCCACCTTCACGGTCTCGAACCTTGGCCCGCTTGGCGTGGACGAGTTTTCTGCCATCGTCAATCCGCCGGAGGCCGCGATCCTTGCCGTGGGACGCATGCAGGATACGCTGATCCCACGCGACGGAGCTACCCATTCCCTGCCCATGATGGTGCTCACCGTCACTGCCGACCATCGCGTACTCGACGGCGCCGGGGTTGCCCGTTTTCTGGATACGGTTGCCACGAATCTTGAGCATCTGGGAGCACTGCCATGAGCCAATCGTTGGCGGGTTGGCGGTGCGCCAGAGTCCGGCCACCGGTGCTCATGGGCCTCCGAGGATACATATATTTGAAGACCGCCATGCCACGAGGGGTACGAAGCCATGGCAGCTGACCTGACGCAGCCGGCAGGTTACACCATGGCCGGCGATGTCGCCCTGGTCACCGGCGCCGCCG
>JAQBPC010000312.1 GCA_028287725.1 Chloroflexota bacterium
TAAGCTCGACACCCAGGTTCGAGAGCACCTTGGCCGCGACACCCTCACCCTCGCGCACCAGCCCAAGCAACAGATGCTCAGTACCGATGTAATTGTGGTTAAAGCGGGTTGCCTCCTCTTGTGCGAGGGTGAGCACCTTTCGAGCCCGCTCGGTGAACTTGTCGAACCGTTCGTTCATGACTTGCTCTCTTCTGTTGGGATGCGTCCGTTGAATCGGGTGGGGCGCGGTAACCCGCGCCCCACCCTTACGACCTATGCTTGGCTGGCCGAGCTTTCTGGGCTTTCTTCAGCCCAGGAACTCTCGTCGCCCAGGTCAGCTTCTGGGGGCATCTCGCCACCCTCCATCGCTGCCTTGACCTCCGGCGACAATTCCTCCACCTGTCGTAAGCTCAGTCCGAGCCTCCGCCTTGTTGGATTAATGTTGATTACGCGAAGCGTAACACGCTGGCCCTCGCTGACGACATCCTTCCCGTTCTCCACGGGATTCTCCGAGAGCTCGGATAAATGGATGAGACCTTCGATGCCGTCGTCAATCTTGGCAAACGCGCCAAACTTCGCAAGCTTCGTAATCGTCCCCTCAACAAGATCGCCCACATGGTACTTCTGGTCAACCCGCGACCAGGGATCGGGCTGTGCCTTCTTGAGGCTTAGCGCGATTTTCTTCGTTTCTGGGTCTATACTCAGCACGTAAACATCCACGTCGTCGCCAACCGAGAGAACTTCGCTCGGGTGATTAACGCGGCTGTACGAGAGCTGCGAGATGTGCACAAGTCCGTCGGCGCCGCCCAGATCGACAAAGGCGCCAAAGCTCGCGAGGCTCGTAACGCGGCCCCGACGAACCTGACCTGGCTGGAGCTCGGCCAGCAATTCATCCTTGCGATGGCTTCGCTGTTCCTGCAGCGCCAGGCGCTCGGACAGAATCAACCGATTACGGTTGCGGTTGAGCTCGATGATCTTCAGCTTGAGCACGCGACCCTTCATCTGGGCCAGACGATCAATGACCTCGGAAGGCTCGCCTTCCTGGCCCTTCGAGAGCCCGCGCAACTCAGGAATCTGCGAAATCGGAACGAAGCCGCGGACGCCAAGGTCAACAATCAGGCCGCCTTTATTGAAGTCGATGACTTCAGCCTCAATGACCTTGTCTTCCTGATACAGCTCCTCCGCAACGCGCCAGGATTTCTCCATCCGCGCGCGCCGGATTGACAGAATTGCGTGACCTTCGGGACCTTCGGGCTGCATGACGTAGACCAGCACCTTCGAGCCGATGTTCAGCTCGCCGGTAACCTCGTCATCCATCTCGCGGCCACTAATCACGCCCTCTGACTTGAGACCAATATCCACCAGGACTTCGTCCGGATCGATACGTGCCACAATGCCGTCGATCACCTCGCCGCGCTGAAGTGTGCGGAGAGCGTTAGACGGATGGTCGAGTAGTGAGGCCATGGTGTCCTCACTCTCATCCAGTGGTAGCGCCGCGACGACGGGTGCAGGCGGCGCCGCTGCCGGCTGAACGGTCTCTGGCCGTTCAGCCGTCATGCTTGCGTCTGGAGTCTTCTCTTCCTGTTCCACGATTTCCGCCCGCACCTCGGTGTCGATTTGGCTTCCCGCCGTGTCTGGCTCTTGCGGTGTTGCTGACTGCTCTTCGATCAACATCTGCTCCTGGTGGTGTAGTGTCAATGCCACCAGACTAAATCAGCGCACAAAAGGCCGCGTGCACCGGTCTGCTGGTACTTGCATTGCACGTCCAGTATACCATATGCACATCGGCACTTGAGGGCCCGCCAGGCCGCTTATTTGGCGTGGTTTCAGAGGAAATACGTCGATTTCCGCTTCCTATCGGAATTCGCGTCTCCCCTCGAGGGCCTGCTTCAAAGTATGCTCGTCGGCAAACTCGAGGTCTCCGCCCATAGGCAGCCCACGCGCCGGCCGCGTCACACGAACGGGCGCGGGCAGGGAAGCGAGCCGGCGCGTGATGTACATCGCGGTGGCATCCCCCTCCATGCTTGGGTTCGTCGCAAGGATAACCTCTTGCACTCCTCCGCTTGTAACGCGGGAGATGAGTTGTTCGATCTTTAACTCTCCGGGGCCGATGCCGTCCATAGGCGAAATGGCGCCATGCAGCACGTGATAGAGACCGTGATAGCTGTGGGTCCGCTCAAGTGCCAGAATGTCCAGGGGCTGTTCGACCACGCAAATGTGCGTGCGATCGCGCCCAGGGTTCGTGCAGAGCGCGCAAGGATCACTTTCCGTAAGGTTCCAGCAGACGCTGCAGTACACGATCCGTTCCTTGACCTGCACGATCGCATTCGCAAGCAGCCGGGCGTCTTCCGCCGGCTGCCGAAGGATGTAGTAGGCAAGGCGTTGTGCTGTCTTTGGGCCGATCCCCGGCAGCTTGCCGAGCTCCTCGATTAAATGGGCTACTGGTTCCGCAATTGAAGCGGAACCGGGCTGCGTAGTATACATGGCTTTAGAATGGTAAGTTCATGCCACCTGTGATGGCGCCAAGGCGGTCACCCTGCAATGCCTTGGCCTTCTCGATGGCGTCTTTTAATGCGCTAAGTACCAGGTCCTGAAGCATTTCTACGTCTTCGGGATCCACTACATCCTTGCTGATAGTGATAGATTGAAGCTCGATTTGGCCGGTCATTGTCGCGGTGACCATGCCTCCGCCCGACGATCCCTCCACAGTCTCTTCGGCGAGATTCTGCTGGGCCTTCTCCATCTGCGCTTGCATTTGTTGGGCCTGCTTCATCATGTCGCGCATGGCCCGTTGATCGAAGCCCATGGTCACTTCCTTTACATCTGGCGGGCGCTACAAGTCGACGCCCCTATTGGGTTCCCCATTTCGTGCTGCCGCTTCCGCGGCAAACTGCTCCAGATAATCGAGGTCATCGATACTCGGTCTGGAAGGGGTGGCCTTTGTGTCGATCGTAACACAGCGTACGCCCCAACGGCCACCGAGCACATCGCTAATCGTCTCCTCCACCACCTTCTTAATGGCGGGCGATTCCAGGCGAGATCGAACGAAGGAATCGCTCACGTGTACCGGCAGTGACACTACTCCGTTCTCCGTCGATATGGAGTCGAGCATCACCTTTTGGAGCAAGCTATATACTTGCACCTTTCGGTTTTCGTTCAGTCGTCGCATAACCTGCGGCCAGAGCGCGCGAAGGTTCGGCGCAGGCGCAGTTTGATTAGCGGCTGCCGGCTCTGCCGGCACCTCGACTGTGGTCGCTGCATACTCGCTTGGTGACTCAGCGCTTACTCGTCCAGTCTCCTGGTTGAACAAAGAGGGCTCCGTAGTTACAACCTCTTGAAGCACCAAGTCCATAACCGGCTCTTCTTCCAAGGGAGTCGGCCTGTCCGGGTCAGGTATAAGCGAAGTTGGGAATATCTCTACCGGTTCGTCCTCATGTAGCGCTTGCGCCGTTGCCGCCACGGGGTTCGGCGCGGCCACCTTTACTTGCTCAGTGGGTGCAATAATTGTCTGCGGGCGGACAGCCGCCGCCGGCATACTCGTATCCTTACCCCCGGCAAGTCGCAGCGTCGCGTCGGCAATCGCCGTTTCAAGCGCCCATCGTGGCGAGTCCGATCGTCGCGTAGCGCTTTCGACACCCATAAGGCTATAGAGGACCGGCACGATCTGGTCGGCACGGCAACTTGCAACTTGTGGTTCCGCAACCGGCTTTTGCCGCGAGCGTGCAACCAGCGCATCGCGCCAGTAGCCACTGAGCTGGCGAGTAAGCTGCCGAGGATCTACACCCCCGTCCATCAGATCGCCTGCGATCATCAGCGCTTCCGGCAAGTCGCCCGCGGCCATGGCGCCGGCAAGCGACGCTACCTGGGTGCTACGTGCAACCCCAAGCGCGGCTTCCACCTCTGCTAGTTGCAGAGCGTCGCCGCAGAAAGCGCGCACCTGCTCGAGCAGGCTAAGAGCGTCCCTAAGGCTACCCGTACTCTGAGATGTGATGAAGCGAAGCACCTCATCATCAGCCTGGATGCCCTCTTTACGACAGACATAGCGCAGACGATCGACCATGTCGACAGGCGGTATTGGGCGCAGCTCGAGCAATTGACAGCGCGAACGAACCGTCGCCGGCACCTTCTGAAGCTCAGTCGTGGCGAGCGCGAACAAGATGTGGTCAGGCGGCTCCTCGAGCGTCTTCAGCAGCGCGTTAAACGCACCAATCGACAGCATATGGACTTCGTCGATGATGAAGACCTTCTGGCGGCCCTCCGCTGGGTGAAGGTTGACCCGCTCCCGCAGCTCGCGTACATCGTCGACGCTGTTATTCGAAGCACCGTCGATTTCGACAAGGTCCAGAGACCGCCGTTCCAACATGCTGATACAAATTGCGCACCTGTTGCACGGTTCGCCGTCATGCGCCTGCAGGCAGTTAACGGCCCGTGCAAGTATGCGCGCCGTGCTGGTCTTTCCTGTACCTCGCGGACCAGTGAACAGGTACGCATGCGCAACTTTGCCGTAGCGCACGGCATTTCGCAGGGTTTGCGTCACATGCTTCTGCCCGACAACCTCCTCGAAGGTGAGCGAGCGATATGCGCGGTACAACGACGCTCGGTCGCCCGGCGCGTTTATCGGCGGCTGTTGCTCACTATCGTCCGGCAGGGGAAGCAGCGACGGCTCTGAATTCACAGGTAATTGCTCCACCCAACTATGCAATTCGGCGTGCTAAGCCGGGAGGCAGAGAGGCCCACCAAACTCGCTTGCCGCCCAAAGTGTAGGGTTCCGAGGCACGTTCTACAGCAAAAAAGAAAAGGCAGCAAAATGCTGCCCTGCTTAATGATAACCGTGCACCAGGCCCTCGAATGTACTTGATCGGCTTGTGTAAAGCATTCGACTGCGCACCAGGCCGCCCCGACGCACCCGAAGGGCACCTCTTACCGCTGCTTCTTTCGATCTGACGGGGTTCGTGGGCCTCCGCCGGTCGGGACCCAGCGCGTTGAGCGCCGAACGCAATACACAGTCCCGATCAGGGACAATCCTCAAGCCCGGGGTTCCGCTGGCCATATAGCCGATTTGCCATACAGGGGACGGCTATCCCCCCGCCTAGCACGGTCACATTGACATGCTACTTGGGTATCGATCACCCGTCAAGCCGATACAGGCGATCTCGGTCGATGATGTCGCGAACTGCCTCAGGCACCAGATACCGGATCGACCGGCCCCCAGCCACCTGGGCCCTCAGGTCGCTGGACGCAATGTTAAGCGCGGGTACCTCGACGACGCGAATAAATCGCTTGGCCAGCGGATGGACGCGCTCAAGTACCGCCCAGTCAGGGCCGGGCCATCCCGCTCGAAGCATGACGATAGGGCGATATTCTTCCAGGATCCGTTCGGGGAGTCTCCACCGCGCCATATCGTTGGCGCCATCGACACCTACTATGAAGTGAATATCGGCGTTGGCGAATTGCCCCCTCAACTCGTCCAAGGTTGTGATAGTGAACGACCGACCACGGCGCATGAGCTCCACGTCGCTCATACCAAAGGCGGGATTATCGGCGATCGCAGCCTGTATCATCGCTAACCTCTGCACGCCATCCGCGAGCGGCGCGTCGGCTTTGAGCGGTTGCTGCCAGTTAGGCACGAAAAGCACGAGATCCAGCAGCGCGGCCTCTCGCACCGCTTCCGCCGCGGCGAGATGGCCGAAGTGAATGGGATCGAACGTGCCTCCGTAAACTCCAACACGCATGGGCTGCACGTCTACAGGCTGGCGTGAATGCTGGCGAGCTTCAACACCTTGCCGCCACCCACGGCCAGTATCCCGGTCTGCGGTTTCAAAACAGTCACGTTCTGGTTGAAATTGAGATCCAGATATTGTTGATCGTTGAAGGACAAGCCAACGTCCGCATCAATGCTTCCGCTATGGTCGGTGGTTACTGTTAGCTGGTACGAGGTTACTTTGTATACCTTGCCCGGCTGCCACCTGCTGAGCACAGACCAGTCCGTTGCTTGCTGATCGTCAGAGAATACTCGGAGCGCGCCTGAGGAGCCAGTGAGGTAGTGCACTAATCTGGCTCGGCTGGGTAGCGGCTTGAGCAACCGCCACCACGTCGTCACGACAATGTCCGGGTTACGGAGATTGACGAGCTCAGTCCTGTCTATCTGGTAGCCCTCGAGCTCAAGGTAGTCGCCGAAACGTGCAATCGGGCCAGTAGTCGGCACACCCGAATTGGGCGGATTCATGAACGTAAAGAATTGGGGAGGCAACGTGGTGTTTAGCGCCTCGCCCTTTACGTGACGTTTCAGCAGCAAAACACCGTCTTCTGCCCACACTATTGACCATCGCCCGTTGAGCAGTAACGCCATCTCGTCGATGTCCTTACTATGTGTGGCCGGCGCTGGTGCTGCGGGACCGGCGGCCAGGTCGCAGGCAGCGTTAACGCCCGTTATCTGCACTGAAAGATCGCATGGTCTAATCACCGAGCCGGTCGGCTGCGTGGCATCAAGCACAACGTAATCAACGAGGTTGGCATTAAGATCCGGATACAGAAATACGTTCGCACGGTCACTAAGATGCGCATTCAGATCGTCCTGCGCGGATACCGAAGCATTTGGGGGGATCATGGCGAGCACTCGGTTCACAACCTGATCGTGCGCGGTAATCGACGGGTAAATTGGGTGCTCCGCGAGCGGGCTAAACCCGTTAGCGCGATGGTTCACGAGTGACGTGGCCAACACATATATGCTACAGATGGTTACGGCCACGGTGAATGACACCCGAATTCGCGGAGCAATCACACGGGCGAACCACTTAGCTCCAAATATCGCCGAGACTATCGTAACCGGTACCAATTCGGCGGAATAGTGCGCGACGCCACTAAACATGTGTGGCTCATAGCTCAGCAAGATGAGAATGAGGCTCGGCAGTCCAATTAACAGTGTCAGTGGGCTCAACAGGGAGAGATAGCCAGTTGGGAACAGCATTCGGTGGAGATAGCTCAACTTCCCTTCACTGGTAAGGTTGTCTCGCACCATATCGGGGTGGCTAATCCAGAAACGAATCGCGTCACTCTGCAAGACAACTTTATTTCCTAAGTAGCCTGGCGGAACATAGCGATCCCAATATGAGCTATCCCCCGCGTTGAAATGAGGGACGACGACCTTAAGCGCTACGAATGACCATGCAAGACCAAGCACACCGATAACGGCGCCGAATTGGCGTTCCCCATTACGCACCGCGATCCACAGCCCCATGAGCGCCACGAGTACGCCCAGCTCTTCCTTGCATCCAACTGCCGCTACCGCCGTCAAGGTAAAGAGTGTGTAGCGCCTGCTATCGGCGAAGTAGAATGCCCACAGTAAAAGCGGCGCTGCAAAGGTGACGGGATGGAACTCGTAGAGGTTCGCGGCTTCCAGCGCCGGGAACAACAAATACGCAACAGGGAATGCAACTTCGGCCAGCGGACTCCTCAGGTGACGGCGCGCCAGCAAGCGTGTGGGAAATGCACCTGTTGCAATAGCTACCACCTGCATGATTAGCAGGGTTTCAACATGCTGCCAGAAGAAGTAAATGATCGAGAGTAACGGGATGATCGGCTCAACGTGGAAGCTCAGCCGGGTATCCGTGCCAAACGCCTCGATGGACGCATTCTGGCGCATGTTCTGGAATTGGAACAAGTGGCCATGCACCGTATTCCAGAACGCTTGCGTCATGTTCCCGAGATCAAGCGCATGCGGCACATATGCCTGGTATTGGCGGAGGCTGATGGCGCTGAACACCACAACATAGAGCACCGTGGCCAGCCAGAAAATGGCTGTTGCAACAAGCCGGCTAATGCGACCGCCGGTACTTGGCATGGGGGCTGCCATTGAGCGGTGACCGGCCACTGGCTGGGTCGTGGGCACGTGCACCCGAACCGCGGGCGCTGTCATATGCTGGAGCCGACACCGCTTACCGGCGCCGCCTGTACATCCGTTTCAAGCTGGGCTGGAGGCCCTGGGCGAAAGAAGGGAGTTATTGCCGCGCCGATAAGTCCGGGGAGCGCAGTATTCATGAAGAACATGAGAAATGCGCTTGTGCCGGCAACTTGGCCTGCGATGCCGTAATGCTTGAGCAAGAGGATTGCAGCCCCTTCACGCATGCCTAGGCCCGCTATGGTTAGCGGCACGGCGTTCGTCAACACCACCAACGGGAAACAGTAGACCACGACGTCAAGTCCTCCAACGTTCCAGGCGCGCAATATGATCCAGTACTGCGCAAGCACCACCACGAAGGAGCCAAGGGTGTACAGCAGGCAAACCAAGCCGACCATACCGGGAAATTCAGCAAACCCTGCCAGCACTTTATCGACTTTAGTGTAGAGCGGCAAGGGTCGTGCCAGCTTGTAGGCGCTCCGCAAGTCGCGTGGGCGCAGCGCCAGGTACACTCCCGCGGCGCCAAAAAGCGCCAGGCCCAGCGCAAGTAAGGGGCTGACAAGCAGCGCGGCGCCTGCGACTGAAAGGAGCGCAAGCACAATCACGTCATAGACCTTGTCCACCATCACAAGGGCGCCTACTCGCACTTTGCGCGGCTCGGAGACATATGCAGCGCGGGTGACCTCGCCGAGGCGTGCCGGAGTCAGCAGCGCGACACCCATCCCGCCAAGCAGCGATACAAACGCCTCGGTGAATGTGGCGCGACACTTGCCCGCACGTAGCAAGAGATGCCAGCGCAGGGCCTTTAGGAGCAGGAATGGTACGGTGAGCGCCATCGCCACGATCAAGTTACTTAAGGAAACCGCGCGTCCCGCGGTCCAGAACTGTCGGGGATCCACCTTCCAGAGAATGCCCGCCAACAAAATGACCGTCAGACCGTAGCGAAGCCAGGTACTACGAAGCCACTTCTTAACAACCGTCATTCAAGCCGCTGCCGAATGCTGTATTCCTCTGCTCGGCGGTATGAGACGTGCCGCAGCATTTCGCCTAACAGACCTAGGCTAAACAATTGTACGCCGGTTATGACCAGCAGCAGCGAAAAGTCGAGGAGCGGTCGCGAGCCGATGTTGCCTACCCTGAAGTGTTCTTCGGTCAGATAGACATCGACTAAGATGCCCAGGAAGGCCAGCGCTACGCCGATCGCGCCGAACAAATGCAATGGCTTCTGCATGTAGCGGGTGAGAAACATGACTTTGAAGAAGTCGAGCATCCCGCGAGCAAAGCGGCCCGCGCCAAACTTTGACTTACCGTGCTTGCGCGGGTGATGACGTACCGGAATCTCCGCCACGCGAAACCCTCGCCATGATGCCATGACAGGTATAAACCGATGGAGATCGGCGTACAGCTTCAGTTCTTCGGTCACTTCACGGCGGTACGCCTTGAAGCCATTATTGAAGTCATGAATGTCGATGCCGGTCGACGACGAAACCACCTTGTTAAACAACCGTGAGGGTAAAGTCTTCGTCCAGGGATCTTGCCGATCCTTCTTCCAGCCGGAGACCAGGTCGTAGCCCTCCGCCAGTTTATCCAGGAAGTTCGGAATCTCTTCCGGGTCGTCCTGGAGGTCGGCATCCATCGTGATGATCACCTCGCCGCGGCAGTAGTCGAACCCTGCCACCAGCGCGGCCGTTTTGCCAAAATTCCGCCGAAAACTGAGCACGCGAACCCGTTGCGGGTCACGCAAGTGGAGATCTCTAATCCCCTCGAAGGTTCCGTCAGTACTGCCGTCATCGATAAATACGATTTCATATGCGCAGTGTTGCGCAATCAGTACCGCCGTGAGCTTCTCGTATAGCTCAGGGAGGCTTTCAACCTCGTTGTATACGGGAATGACGAGAGATAGGTCAATGGCATCCGGCTTAATAGCCGGCAGACCAGGCGCATCCAGAAGGTCTGGACGGATAGGACTTGCGACGTCCAGGGTCATCGCGCGATTCGCTCCGTGTTGCTGGTGCAAGAGCATGCGCTCCATTGGGATGCATGCACCGCAGACTTTTCTACGTCACGTAGTATAGCAGTAGTGCCCGTTCACTGCGGGATGAGACTTGCCTGCGCAGGCAATTGCGGCGAGATATGCAGGTATCCGCGCGCCGGGTACAATCTGCCATTCGCGGACATCGCGCAGCAGTGGCGCGCCAAACGCACGGATGCGGTCGCACGCCGAGCGGGCACGCCCGGGACAGTGCGCCGGTCGGAGGCCCTCAGGATGCCAGGGCCGGCTCCTGGAGAGCTACCTCACTCTGCTGCACACGTGCACGGCTCCAGTATGCACGCAACCGTTTCCAGAGCAGATTCACCAGCACCGAGAAGGCAACGACGAACACCGAACCAATGGCGTCGGCAAAGAAGTGATTTCCCGATACGACGATTACCGACAGCATGAACATTGGATAGCAGAGCCCAAGGATGCGTAGGATCCACGGCTTGAGCGTGAAAAAGAGCGTGCCGCCGATAATCAGCGCCCAGCCAAAATGCAGGCTAGGCATCGCGGCGTACGGGTTGTAGCCGATCTGTGAAGCGTCCGATACCGATCCCAGCACCTTTTGCACCGTGTCGACAAATGTGTAATGGCGATTGTCGTAGAACAAATTTGGCGCGAGCCGCGGAGGCGCCAGCGGATACAGCATATAGATCATCAAGGCAACGCCGGTGGCAACAAAAAACACGTTGCGCACGAACGCGAACAAATGGCGCCGGAAAAAGAACAGCCAGAACAGAAATACCACCGTGCCAATAAAGTGCACGTAGAGGTACCCCGTATTGAGGAAGTCCGTTATTTCCTCAGGCGTGAACCTGAACCATCCCAAAATATGGTTGCCCTTCAACCAAAATTGTTGCCAGGCAGGCTCGACGAACAAGCCATGATGGACTTCCCAGTCCCAGACCGCGTGAGCGTGGCTGATCGCCAGCGGACCGTTGTGCGGAATTAAGCCGCGCGTGAACTCATAAATCTCGTAAAGGGACAGCGTGATCGCGACATTGATAATTAACGGCAGCCATTGGGACAGCCGCGTCCGCGGCGCGTCACTGTCCGCGGGGGCGCTAGGGGGGACTACGACCGAGTTGAGAATCGGACTCTCCAATTTGTTCAAGGCACGCCGGTTCGTTTGGCCGGAGCGGCCGGCTTGTGGGATGCCAGCAGGGTGAGGGCTCCCGTTCAACCGGTTTTCTAGGTAGGCGTTCCGAGTGACCCTGCCGCGTTCAAGTGCCTGTATAGTACAGGCACGAAGGTGAACAGTTGATGTCAAACGTACCAAAATGTGGACTATGCGCCGAATTTTCTGCAGCAGCTAAGCAAGCTCGTCGGCAAGGGCGCCGCCGCCTATGCGCTCACAGAGTCGTTCTAGCTCCTCACGCGAATTGTAGTCGATAAGAATTCTTCCATTGTCTTCCGTGCCAAGCACGGAAACGGGTGCGCCGAGAACCGTTTGAAGCGCGTCGCTGAGAAGGCGCATGTCCGTTCGTTCACTGGATGATTGGCGATGTGATCGGCGGGCGGCATGCTTGCGTACGAGCGCCTCTGCCTGCCGAACCGACAACTCTCGAGAGAGTACGTGTCCTAAGGCATCCTCCTGCGCGCCGCCCGTGAGGCCCAACAATGCTCGCGCATGTCCTTCAGTTATTTGACCTGCCGACAGCGCCTGCTGGGCCCTGTACCCGAGTCCAAGAAGCCGCAAAGTGTTGGTAATACTCACGCGGCTTTTCCCCAGACGCCTTGCGAGCTCGTCCTGCGTAATGCCGGAGCCGCGAAGTATCGCGTCGAAGGCCTGAGCCAACTCCAGCGGGTGCAGCTCGCTGCGATGCAGGTTCTCGATCAAGGCTATCTCGCGGCCGCCCTCCTCGTCGACGCCAATAAGCAGGGCCGGAACGACGGTGACGCCCGCCATGGTGGCGGCACGCCACCTGCGCTCACCGGCAATGATGCGATATCGTGGCGGTCGACCTGTTCCGGGCAGCCGCGTTACGAGCAGAGGTTGCAATACTCCGTGTATCGCGATAGACGCCGCCAGCTCTGCCAACGGCTGCGGATCGAAACGCTGCCGCGGCTGATCCTTCGTCGGGAGGAGATCGCCGATAGATACTTCAAGAAGCTCGCGCGCGCCTGGCTCTTGCACGACAGATACAGGATCCAAGGCTTCTACGGCCTACCGGAAAACTGCTGGCGTGCCAGCACCGCTAATGCATGCTCCGCGTGCGCTCGCATCAGTGGGGTGGCAAAGCGTAGATACCGCACGTCCGGATTGCGCTCAAGGCTCTGCTTTACGCGGCTATAGGCATCCCGCATGTGGGTGAGCTCTTCTACGATCAGGTCGAATGAGACATTGGGCAGCAGGCATTCCTTGTCGAATTCCTTCTGGAAGTCGAGGCCCGTGTTCCATTGAGTGGCGTAAAAGTGACGGAATCGCCTCGGCGTGGTGAGGTGCTCCGAGATGTAACCTTCCTCGGTGCGGTACGACTCGATCAGGTCCATGATCGCATCGCCCTCGCTGCCAAGGCCCACAACATATTTGTACTGTGCCAGCACGGCCGTGTAGTCGAGCCAGGGTCCGGCGCCACTATGCGTATGACAGGTGAAATCTTCCGTGTACGGGAGATATCGCTGAAGGCCGCCTAACTCCGGGTCCCAGAGCTCCTCGGCGATGGCGCCCGCGGTCGCCTTCTGCACCTCCGCATTCCGGTTCAGGAAGCCAAAGTAGAACGGGGACAGCATGATGAAGTCCGGCCGCTCGTCGTACATACCTTGCGGATCGATGCGCCGGACATACTTATCGTCGTGGATGAAGATGCGGAAGACCGCGTCCTCAAACTGACGGCAGAACTGCTTTATGGTGGGGAACCAATCGTTGAAGCCGCCCCAGCCGCTTGAGACATGAAACGCCCGCGTGAAGGCCCGAAGGTAGGCGAAATTAGTCCAAATATCATAGCCCTGGACCATCCGCGACTCGTGGATTGATGTTGTGCCGTAGAACAGGTTAATCTCTGAGCGGTAATGATGCTCGATCGCGTACGCGGCTGCCGCTTCGACAGCATGCCGGATCTGCGGCGCCCATTCGGGAATACGCTCGAGCCACTCGGCAGCGTACAGATAATCGAGGAGGGCGCTCATCCCCAGCGCAATATTGTCCTCCTGGCGATAAATCGCTCTATCGTTCCCCTCAACGTCATATCGCTGCCCCCAGTAGCCATCCTGGCGCTGAACCGCAAGCAAGTAGCGCGCAATCTCCTCCAGCAGGGTGAACGCGCGGTCGATAATCTCTCGGCTCTTCGAGTAGGTTACGAGCTTACCGAGTGCCCGGGCGCACTGCGCGTTATCGCGCGGATAGACATAGGGGTAGCGAGAGCCACGCGGCGTGGCGCAGACAGCTTTGCCCTTTGCGGTCTCGATCGCACACAGCTCGATGACGTCGAGATCGCGCCAGATTGCGGCGTCAGTCTCCGACATGCCTTCTGGCTTTGCCTCGGTGACCATTGTGTCCTCCAACTAACACTTGGACTCTTGTTGTCTGAGTGTACGCCCATTCCAAAGGTGGCAGTCCGCAACTACTCAATGGCCCAGAAACAGCAAAGCCTGGGCCACCGGCCCGCGTTACTTGTCAAAAGGCATTACTAGCAGCCTCAGCCGCCATGCCACGTTAGAAAGAATCCTACGCCGAGATCGCTAAACGGACAAGAAATTCTCGCGGCCCGCGCGCACGAAAAAGGAGGCGCCTTCATCAGGCGCCTCCCTCTCGTTTGTAGTCAGGCGGGAATTTACAGTACGCCGCTTAGTGCGCTCTGTGGAGAGACCATGAGCTGGTTGAGCTTTAGGTCTCCGACATCTATGCCGCAGGCGAGGCCCACGAGCTGGGAGAGATGCAGAACCGGCATGCGAACGTTGCTGCCTTGCAGCTTTGTCGCCCGCGGCTGGTAGGCGTCCAGCGAGGTATGGCAGAGCGGGCACGGCGTAACCATGATATCCGCTTCGGCTTCCTCAGCTTCTTCAAGGCGCTTTACCGCCATCTTGGTCGACGTATCCTCGTTCACCGTGAGAATATGGAACCCGCAGCAGCGAGTCTTACCGGCATAGTCGACCGGGGTCCCCCCGAGTGCCCGTACCAGGTTATCGAAGGAGGTCGGGTTGTCGGGGTCGTCGTAACCGGTGTCCTCCACGGGACGGAGAAGCTGACACCCGTAGTAGGAAGCGACTCGAAGCCCGGTAAGGGGCCGAACGACCTTCTGCGCGAGTCGATCCAGCCCATAGTCTCCAACAAGCACCCACAGCAGGTTTTTGACCTGCGTTTTGCCGCTGTAATGGAGGCCATTCTGCGAGAGAATGTCATTGGTGCGCTCCAGCAGGGCAGGGTCCTCGCGCATGGCGCGATTATCCTGGCCCAGGTTCTGCTGGCAGGTGCTGCAGATGTTGACGATGTCCATTTCGGCAGCTTCAGCCATCGCAAAGGTGCGGGCATTCAGGGCAATCTGCAGCTCGGGGTTCTCATCACGGATAACGCCCGCGCCGCAACACGTGGCATCGGTCATTTCCCAGAGCTCAATGCCGAGCACCTTTGCCAGTTCTACCGTCGAAGCGTGCAGTTCCGGGCATGTCCCTTTTGCAACGCAGCCTGTAAAGTATGCGTACTTCATCTATTGCTCATCCTTTGTGCCCACTGTCTCGAAGATTCGACGCACTTCCTTCGGGTTGTCGACTTTTTGGTGCATCGGCAGGGGCAATTTGCCTTTGAGCAGCATACGCACACCCTGCGGGGCATTGCGGATCTGCCCAGTCACGTTGGTAATACCGGTCAGCTCCATCACAAGGCGTGTCTCGTCCAGGCGGCCGTTCCGGCCAACGCTCTTGGTGAATTGTTGGCTGTGCTTGGCGCCGATGTTGTTGGTGATGCCGGCCTCGATTGAAATCCGCCGCAAGTCGGCAATCGCATGTGCCGGATCGACGTGCTTGGGGCACTCCATACAGTTGTATGCATGAGCGCAGTCCCATAATCCGAGGTCGACCAGCTTCTCGAGGCGTTCTTTCCGCTTGCTGTCCCGCGGGTCGGTGACAAAGCGGTGCGCCTTGGCAAGTGCGGGCGGACCCGCGAAGTGACTGTCGACTTCGGTAACGCCGCAGTCTGAAAAGCAGACTGCGCATAGGATACAGTTGAGGTCCTTGCGGGAGGGCGCCAGTTGCTGAGGGGTAACGCGGTACTCCTCATTTGGCGGTGGGACCTTTGCCGGATCGGGTTGTAGCCAGGGCTCAACGTCGCGAAAGTGCTTCCAGAACGGCGACATATCGACAATGAGATCCTTGAGGACCTTCATCGAGCGCATCGGTGTAATCTTGAGCTCCGAGCGGCCTCGCTTTACCTCACTGGCGATTGCTGTTTTGCAGACCAGCTTAGTGTAGCCATTGACCACCATCGAGCAGGATCCACATATGGCATGTCGACACGCCCGGCGGAACGCAAGCGAGTCGTCTTGCGAGTCTTTGATTGCGAGCAGCCCGTCGAGAATCGTGGCTTCGTCCCAGAGATCAAGCTCATAGCGTTCTACGTGGGGCGCCGAATCCTGTTCGGGAACGTATCGCTGGATGAGGAAGGTGGATTTCATTAGTAAACCCTCTCCATCGGCTGAAACTTACCCATTGTGACCGGCGCATATGACAGCTTGGGTCCTTCGGGGGATCTGGTAATTACCGTGTGCTTCAGCCAGTTTGCGTCATCGCGGTCTTTGTAGTCGATGCGGGCATGGGCCCCGCGGCTCTCCTTGCGAGCCAATGCTCCGAGCGCGATGATTTCAGCCAGGTCAAGCATGGCATCGAGCTCGAACGCTTCGGTGAGTGCTGTATTGAAGACCATGGAATGGTCATTGATGGCAACGTTGGCAAAGCGCTCGCGGAGCTGCCGAACCTTGTTGACTCCTGCCGCCATCTGTGCCTCATTGCGGAAGATGTGGAAGTGCTCGTTCATCACGGCCTGCATAGCATCTCGAAGCACCGCTACCTTCTCCTTTCCAGTGGTCTGGAAAAGGGCGTTGCGGCGACTTTCCTGGTCGGGAAGTGCGCTACTTGGGAACGAGGCATAGTCGTGCTCGCGTGCATATTGCGCGGCACTCACCCCGGCGATTTTACCGAACACAACGGTCTCAAGAATTGAGTTACCGCCGAGCCGATTGGCACCATGCACGCTCACCGCGGAGCATTCGCCCGCGGCAAAGAAGCCTTGTACGGTCGAAGCGCAGGTCTTATCGACGCGGATGCCGCCCATGGTGTAGTGAGCGCCCGGCTTGATGGGCACTGGCGCGTTCACGGGATCGCAGCCGGCAAAGTCGATCGCGAGCTCGCGAATTTGAGGTAAGCGTTCCTGAATACGGGCTTCACAAAGATGTCTTAGGTCGAGCAGCACGCATCCATTAACGCCGCGCCCCTCGAGAATCTCTGTCCACTCCGCCCGCGATACGACGTCACGGCTGGCAAGCTCGCCCTTGGTCGGGGCGTACTTGAACATGAATCGATCGCCTTCAGAGTTGAGCAGGTACGCGCCTTCACCCCGTGCGCCCTCGGTAATGAGTACGCCGTTTGATGCGAGCGTCGTCGGATGGAACTGGATGAATTCCATGTCTTCGACCGGCGCTCCAGCCCTGTAGGCAATGGCCACGCCGTCGCCGGTGCTGATGAGCGAGTTCGTGCTCTTGTAAAACACGCGGCCGGAACCGCCGGTAGCAAACACTACCGCCTTTGCGCGTACAGCGCTCAGCTTTCCGGTGGACATGTCCAGCGTTATCACGCCGCGGCACACGTTATCCTCGACGATCAAGGAGACCACGAAGAATTCTTCGTATACCGTCACACCGTTTTTGAGAACCTGCTCATAGACGGTTTGCAAGATGACATGTCCTGTGATGTCGGCGACAAAACAGGTGCGCGGGAAACCGGCCCCGCCGAACGGCCTGGTGGCGATCCGGCCATCCTGCCAACGGCTGAACAGGCAGCCCTGGTGTTCGAGCTCCCGAATGTTGTCGGGAGCCAGCCGGGTGAGAATCTCAGCGGCGTCCTGGTCGGCAAGGTAATCGCTACCTTTGACCGTGTCGAACCAGTGGTTCTCCCAGCTGTCGTCTTTCGCCACCGCGGCATTGATGCCACCCTGTGCCGCGCCCGAGTGGCTCCGCATAGGATGAACCTTCGAGATAATCGCGGTGTCAACGCCGGCCTCTCTGGCGGCAACGGCCGCGCGCATGCCCGCCAATCCAGCGCCAACCACAAGTACATCGTGTTGGATCGCAGCATCAACCATGCTTGGGCAGTCCTCCAGGCTGCGACAGGAACCTTAGTCCGCAGCGGGGCACCGCGGCACACCATAACAAATCTCGGTCAAGTGTACCACTGAAGCGGACGGCAGGGTTAGCTGTATCGCCCGCCCTTTGCACGTCCGCTTCGCGTCGGAAATTTGCTAAACTGCTTCGCGCATGTGCTTGACGATCTCCGCGCCAAATGCGGAGCAGGAGACCTTTGTAGCGCCCGGCATTTGCCGCTCCAGGTCATAGGTAACGGTCTTGGCGGCGATGGTTCGGCGAACACCCTCATGCACGAGATCAGCGGCGGCTTGCCAGCCGAGATATTCAAGCAACATAGCGCCCGAAAGAATGACTGACCCAGGATTGACCATGTCCTTGCCGGCATACTTCGGCGCCGTGCCGTGAGTAGCCTCAAAGATTGCAGCGCTGTCGCCGATGTTGGCGCCGGGGGCCATACCTAGCCCGCCGATCTGCGCCGCGCATGCATCGGAGAAGTAGTCGCCGTTGAGATTCGGCATCGCAAGTACGGAGTATTCCGCCGGCCGCAGCAAGATTTGCTGGAACATCGCGTCGGCGATGCGATCCTTAATCACGATCTTGCCGCCTGGTCCATCGGGTCCAACAGCATCCTCGCGGATCGTTCTGTCGGCGAATTCGCGTGCGGCGAGCGCGTAGCTCCAATCGCGGAACGCGCCTTCGGTGAACTTCTGAATGTTGCCCTTATGGACGATGGTGACGCTCGGCAGATTATGGTCGATTGCGTACTGGATGGCGCGGCGTACCAGGCGGTCCGTCCCAAACTGACTGATCGGCTTTATGCCGATGCCGGACTCGGCACGTACGTTTTTACCTAGCTCATCCTTCAAAAAGGCGATGAGCTTGGCCGCTTCGGGAGTGCCGCTGGCGAATTCAATGCCGGAGTAGACGTCCTCGGTGTTCTCACGAAAGATGACGACGTTTACCTTCTCGGGTTCCTTCACCGGGCTCGGCACGCCGTCGACGTAGCGAACCGGCCGAATGCAGGCATACAGGTCGAAGATCTGTCGCAAGGTGACGTTCAGGCTGCGAAAGCCGCCGCCGACCGGTGTGGTGAGCGGGCCCTTAATCGCAACCGCGTATTCGCGCAGCGCTTCAATGGTTTCCTCAGGCAAGTAGGTCTGATAGAGCTCGAGCGCTCGTTCGCCGGCATACACTTCCATCCAGCGGATGTCGCGGCGACCACCTGACGTCAGCTCGACCGCCGCATCAAGTACGGGCTGGCTCGCAGCCCAAATATCCGGCCCAATTCCGTCACCCCGTATGAACGGCACGATCGGAGTGTCGCTGACCTGCTGTTTGCCGTCCTTAAACGTGATTCGGTCGCCGTCTGTAGGCACGACGATCTGCTGCCAGTTGCCCATTACCTGGATCTCTCCTTTGGTACCTGCACACTCGCTACTGTGCGGCCACTTCGCCACCAATGGGCGTGCCTGGATATGCAGGGGGCCGCTCCATACGAGGTGATTATACCGGTGGTGTTATGCGCGGCGGGGATCTGCACAATACGCCAGCTTGGAGACCGGCGCTTATATCCTGCTGTGTACACGTATCATAGAGGTCTGCCAGTCGTGCGCGAGGCTGAATATTCTGGCAACGAAGCGGGGGCTTTGATGGCGCATCTTACCGGGGCACAGGCCGTGGTTGCCAGCTTGAAAGCACACGGGGTTTCCACGATATTCGGCATACCGGGTGTCCACACGTTACCCCTTTACGACGCGTTCCGGGATGATCCCGAAATCCGCCATGTGCTTGCACGGCACGAGCAGGGGGCAGGCTTCATGGCCGAAGGCTATGCGCGCGCGACCGGGATGCCTGGCATCGCCTGCGTCATCACAGGACCCGGCGTCACCAATGTGGCCACGCCGATGGCCAGCGCATACGCGGACTCGATTCCCTTGCTTGTCATTGCGACGGCTGGGCCACGCTCTTCGACAAACCGTCCGCGCGGTGACTTGCATGAGCTCAAGGATCAACTCGCCGTGATGGAGGCGCTGGCTGGGTGGAGTCGTGCTGTTACGACCGTTGAGGAGATATCGGATGCGCTGCGCGACGCGTTCAGGGCGCTCCGGACAGGGCGTCCCCGCGGAGCGTATCTGCAGATACCACTGGATTTGCTTTCGGAGACCGCGGAGGTCACCATTGTGTGTCCCGCAGCCACCCAACCCCATGCTGCTGACCCAGCTGCAATTCAAGCAGCCGCGGTACTGCTGCAGGGCGCTCAGCGCCCACTGATCGTTGCAGGCTCTGGCGTGACGGCGGCGGGGGCAGGCGCCGCGCTGGCACGTCTGGCCGAATTGCTCGAAGCGCCGGTTTTGCTTGGCGGTAAGAGTCGCGACGCTCTCCCGAGCGATTTCCGCCTTGCGCTGGGCGTCAGCGGCTATGGACTGACCGATGAGCTAGTCGAGCTAGCCCGGAACGCGGACG
>JAQBPC010000693.1 GCA_028287725.1 Chloroflexota bacterium
TTCAGGCCCTGCAGTACCTGGTCTACCGGTCCTTCCCGGATAAGCCGGCCACCTTGCACGATACCGATATGGGTGCAAATCTCGGCCAGTTCCGGCAGAATGTGTGAGCTGAGCAGCACTGTCTTGCCCATACGCTGCAGCTCTTTCACGATTTCGCGCATTTCGTAACGCGCACGTGGATCCATGCCCGAGGCAGGCTCGTCCAGGAGCAGCACATCGGGATCATGAACGAGACAACGTGCCAAGCCTAGTCGCTGTTTCATGCCACGAGAAAGCGACTCAACATACTCATCCCGCTTTGCAGTTAGGTCTGTCAGCTCAAGAAGATCCGCGATTGTCGTCTTCTTGGTTCGTGCCGGGACGTAATAACTCTCCGCATAGAACTCAAGGTACTCCTGAACCGTGAGGTCATCATATACGCCAAAGAAATCCGGCATATAACCCAGGCGTGCTCGCACCTTCGCGGGATGTTGGCGGACGTCCTCGCCGGCGACCATGCACAAACCCTCATCCGCGGCCAAAATGGTAGCTAGAATGCGCATGGTGGTAGTCTTGCCGGCCCCGTTTGGGCCGACGAAGCCGTAAATGCTGCCGGCCTCTACCTTCATGGTCAGACCATGTACAGCCCTGGTCGCCCCGTAGGTCTTGACCAGGCCCTGGACGTCGATAGTCGTTTCAGCTGCAGTTCGCATCGCTCGATCGGCAAGCATGACTATCGCACCTCGCCGGTTAGCCCCAGAGAGACGCCGGCGTTGGGGTCGCTAATCTCGAGACTTGCGGACTGGGCGCCCATCCTGATGCGGACGACACCGCCGACGTCGACAAATCGCCCTGGCTGACGGATGTCGACCTGGCCGCTGGTGATGTCGACCGCCTCCCACCGTTCCGCAGACCAGTCCCACAATGACGCGGTTTGATCGCTGAGCGCACCGCCGGCGCCCATTGAGAATGCCGATACTGTAAGTGACTTGACGTGCATGGTACCTGCCCCGGGTCGCGGAGGCGGTAGCGTTGCCACGAACACGGCAGAGCTGTTTGGGCTTATCGTGATACCCCCCTCGCCGACTCTCGTCTGCAGGTCCTGGTCACTTCCTGCTAGACGGGCCGGGATCGTGCCAGGATTGATGACGAACGTTCCGGTCGACATATGAATTGGCAGCGGCTGGACAATCATGTCAGTGTCGCGACGCGCCGGTTGTACGCCATTTACAGTGAATGGCATCACAGCAATGGACTTCCAGCCCACGGCGATGACACTATTGAATGCGGCCGCCTCGTTGCTTCCCAGCGCGACCGACACAATGCGTTGGAACCGCTCGCTTTGAGATTCACCCGGGTTGGTTTGGATGACACCAGACCGTTGCAAAGCAGGTAGAGCCGCGCCCAGCAGCGTCGGTAGCGGAGCGCGGAGCAGCGCCTCCAATCGGCCGGTGCTCTGTGTTCCGCTCATTGCATTGACTGTATACCGTGGCAACCATCCGGTATTGCCGTAAACACTGCCAATTGAGTTTTGATTTGAACTCGTTTGGCCCGTTGCGATTGAAATCTCCCGCGAGGCGCCTGGCGGTAGATCGCCGACAGGTTGAGGCACTCCGCCAAAAGCCACGAGTAAGGTGCCGTATATCGTCTCATTGCTTGTGTTCGTTACTTTTCCAACGATATTTCCGGCACGGGATACCGACAGGTTGCTGGTCAGGCCGGCCTGCACCGGAAAAACGCCGCTGAGCGAGGCGCTTCGTGACGACCAGCTCGACAAGTTCGGCAACGTCACCTGTCCCGTGTCCTGCTGCACGTTGAGTCTGCCGGTCAGATTGCCTATGTCCGCAGGCGTGCCATTTTGCTGGTTGTAAAACAGGGGCGCGCCAAGGACGCTTCCGTTAGCCGGCGCAATGCTGTAATTCCCCGAGGTCGGGGAGACCAAACCAACGTAGCTCTCGCCAACCGCGGTTTTCGCGTCGGACGAGAGAAAGATCACGCTCACGACACTTGTCTGCAGATCTCTGCCACGCCCAAAGTATGCTGCCAGAAACACTGCCCCGAGTAGTACGACCGCGAGCGCCGGGAGGCTCAGCCAGCTCAACGAGCGTCTACGAAATCGGCTTAGCACCAAAAAGTTCAGCGGAACCAGTCCGAAGACATATATGGCAAGAAGAACGATAAATATGGTCAGGGAAGGGGGTGAGACACTGCTGATCTCACTATTGATCGTACTAGCATTCGACGACGGCTGGGTACCGGCGAAACCAGTGACTACCGTGCCTGCGCCCGCCCGTACCGTACGCGCCAATGTCGCCCAATATGCTTGAAGTCCATGCCAACTTGCTAACGGCTGTAGAGTGGGATCGATGGTGGAGTAGACGACCGAGCCCGAGCCCACGAAGCGCTGGATGATCAGAGGAATAGCGTTCGCGGAAGTGCGATCGCCCGCTAGATGCAGGCTTTCATTGTCAAGTACGATGTGCGACTCGTCGACGGTTCCAGTGTCGGCAATTACTTGCCCTGGTGGCAGCGTCCCCGCCATTCGTTCAAGACTGGGCACCCGTCCTAGAATTGTCGGACGCCCGTGGGCGACAAGCCGTAATGGTGCCGGTAGGCCACCGACCGTTCCCTGCGCCGTGGGTCCGCCAACGGTTATGAGGGTGCCGCCGCTCGTTACCCAGGTTTGAAGCGCACGCAGCTGCTCGCCCGACAGCATACTTGTATCAAAGTTCGAAACAACGATCGCGTCCAAATTCGCAAGAGCGAGCCACTGGGGATCCAACGTTCTCTCGTCCAACGGCGTGGCAACAAGCTGAATCCCAGCTAAAGAGCCACCGAATCCCTTGAGTTGCGCCAGGGTAGCCGGTTGGCCCGAGAGTACACCGATAAACAAGGTAGAGTTGGAAATTCGACTCACGGGGACGGTCTGCCGCATGAAAATGGTGCCGGAGCCGGAAAGTGAAACCTGTAATGACGATCCAACGTCGGCGCCAGGCACGTACAGGGTGAAGTCCTTGACCCCATCCTGTGGCATGAAGACGGCTCGAGAGTAGCTGGCTCGGTTATACGGAGCAACGCTTGCAGCCTGTTGGCCTGAATCATCGACGCTGAGCGTGCCCGAGAAGGCCGGTCCGCTATTTGTTAGCCGGATGCGGACGGGTAGCCAGGCATCTTGACGAAAATTGCCACTATAGCCTGCTTCAACTTGCATGCGGATCGCCGGAGCGGCGAACGCCGCAGGAGACACGCTAAAGCTGGACAAACATACGAGGAAAATGGCGACGACCGTGAGTCGAAGCAGTTGCCTGGCGGCTTTCATACGGTGGCTTTTCCCCGTCCAGGTAGGCAGTTCGACACTCGCCTACGGCGTGCCCCTAGTATAGGCGGGAGAGTGCCTGACTACAAGCCGATCGTTGCCCGGTCGCATGAGGTAGCAACGCGCTGGGCATGTTGCAGAACTGTAGCTCAGTCTATGCTGTCTCTAAAACTTGAGACGCAAGCGGACTGAAGCCTGGAGCGTGGCGATAACGTCGTGAGTCCGTGGCCTGAAGTTGACGATTTCC
>JAQBPC010000372.1 GCA_028287725.1 Chloroflexota bacterium
CTGCTGATCTTCGCCGGGCGATTGTCCAGGGTGAAACGACCGCCCACGCGTCCAATTATGGGTCGCGCGAGCTACTTGCCTACTTAGGGTTCTGGCTCGACTCCTTGCGGCCGACCCGTGCGCTAAAGGCGAGCAGGCCGTAGCTGCTGCCGGCTTCCCCATCCCAACGCGTACGTTCATCTGATCTGGCATTGCTTCAGGTACACTAGCCGTGAGTTAGTGCGCGCATCGGCGGCCCTATTGAAAGGCTCCCCATGGCCTCATTGATCTATTCCGCGCTCTGTCGCGTACTAGAAGTGTGATGGGCATGGTCGCCGGGGAACCAAGTGACGAGAATCTCGTCGCTCGACTGCGTAATAAAGACACAGAAGCGTTTGCAGCACTGTATGACCGACACAGCAGGCTGGCGTTTGGCCTTGCTTACCGCATGCTAGGGGAACCGTCGGCCGCTGAGGATGTCGTACAGGAGGCCTTTCTGTCGCTTTGGCGTCAGGCTGAGACTTTTAAGCCTGATCGGTCCGCGGCACGAACCTGGTTACTCTCGATAGTGCATCATCGCGCGATTGACCGTCTTCGGCGGGTCGGCTCCCGAGAGGTATCCGACGGTGCTCTCGAGGGCATGCCGGAGCGGGCGGACGACAGCATCGACGTGGAGCATGAGGTAGGAGTATCACTGGAAGCGGCTCAGGTGCGTCAGGCGCTCGGCACGCTTCCACTCGAGCAACAACAGGCAATCGAGCTGGCCTATTTCGGCGGCTTCTCGCACAGCGAGATCGCTCAAAAGCTCGATGTGCCAATAGGCACCGTAAAAGGGCGCCTACGGATAGGACTTCAGAAAATGAGATTGAGCCTCGGCCAGGCGCACCTGGAGGGAGCCGCCCGTGACGCATGACGAAGTGGGCGAGCTTCTCGGTGCATACGCGCTCGAGGTAGTCTCCGCCGAAGAGCGGGCGGTGATTGACGAGCACATCAAAGACTGCCCGGTTTGTGCGGCGGAGGTGGCTGATCTCATGTCAGTACACGATCAGCTCGCACTGGCGTCTGTCGAGCGCGATCCCCCACCGGCGCTGCGCACGCGGCTCATGAATCTCGTGGAGCTCGACCGTAACCAGTGGCTGCTGGAACAGGCGCGATCAGCGCCGGACCAGGGCCGGCCAACGTCAAACGCTGCCTGGTGGAAACGCATACCCATGCTGGCGTACGGAGCGGGCGCCGCGGTCCTTGTGGCAGCGGTCGTCCTTGCCGTCGTATTCGCCAACCGCAATAGCGTCACCGTACACCTCTTCCATGGCAGCGCCGTTGCCCAGGTTGTAAAAGGCATCGACCTGCAGGGGGCAGCCGGCACGGTTGGGGTGCGAAGCGACCATTCGACCGACGTAACCTTCAGCAACTTGCCGGCCCTGCCGTCGAAACTCGCCTATGAGTTATGGCTGATTCCGGCCAAGGGAAACCCAGTGGCTGTTGGCGGCTTTAACGCCGGCGCGAACCGTAGCTTCACCATGCGCTACAACAAGGATGCAACCGGCTTCGCCGCGGCTGCCGTGACCATCGAGCGCGCACCCGGTAACTGGCCAAGCCCTTCGCCAAACAGCATGGCGATCGTGGTGAAACTCGCCAGCTAGCTGTGCGTCGCCTTTATCCGGCGACGTCATCAGGTGAAACGCGATCCACAGCCGGTGTGAGAGCGGTCCAGTTGCTCTGGTATCCTAGGGCGGTATGATTAGTCCCCTTGATGCCACGAGTGGCACGCTCATCAACATGGCCTCCGTCACAGTCGGCACGGTCCTGGGACGGTTGGTCGGAGCCAGGTTGCCGCAGCGCTTTCAAGACATGGTCTTGCAAGGACTAGGCCTGGCTGTCTTGCTGCTCGGCGTGCTGAACGGCCAGCAGACCAAAAACCCGCTCTATGTGCTCGGCGGTATTCTACTCGGCTCCCTTATCGGTGAGGCGTTGGATATCGATGGCGGACTGCAACGCCTTGGCGACCGCTTGCAAGGGCGTTTCGGCAGGGACGGAAGCAGGCTGAGCGAAGCATTTGTCACGACCAGCCTGTTGTTTTGCGTCGGCCCGCTCACGATCCTCGGCTCGATTCAGAATGGTCTTACAGGCGACAACCAGAGTCTCGTCTTCAAGTCGACGCTGGATGGATTCGCTGCCTTCGCCTTCAGCAGTGCCCTCGGATGGGGCGTGATTCTGTCGGTTGTCACCATCGCGGTATTCCAGGGGGCCCTCAGCCTCGGCGCGGGCCTGCTTCAGAACGTTGTCGATAAACCGATGGTTGCCGAGATGTCCGCGGTCGGCGGTTTAATCTTGCTGGCGATCGGCTTCAAGCTACTCAAGATAGTCGAGCTGCGCGTTGGGAACTTCTTGCCTGCAATCTTCGTGGCGCCCGTGCTCGTCAAGATCGTGGAGAGCGTACATCGCTGCGTCGGCAGCGGATGCGTCCATTAGTCGCCGGACAAAATAGTAGCGCCGCCCCTGGTGCGCGCAAGGGCGGCGCTGAGAAGATGAGAACTGGCAGCTACCTGGCCGCCAGAACCGGGGGGAGGAATTCTCTTTCAGGAGTGGTGTTTCTCCACTCACCTCAATCTTAGCGGCAGTCTGTTATCGCTTTGTACCCAATGTGTTAACGAATTGTAAAGTGAAATAAACAGACCTTTCGTGCCAACCCACCGGAGAAGAAACGATGAGCAAGCCGCTTGAACTGTTCGCTACGGCCAGTTGCCCGCATTGCGCCGCTGCCCGCGAGGACCTGGAGTGGCGTGGGATCGCGTTCGTGGAATATGACGTTGAGCAGGATGCTCAAGCCCGCGAGCGCATGGTGCAGCTCACCGGAGGTGGCCGCACCGTTCCTGTCATCGTAGTGGAGGGGAAGCCCGTGCAGGTGGGCTGGATGGGCCGGGGCTGCCTCGTCTAAGGGCTCTGGTCGGCGACGCAGGTGCGCCTCACATCGTTACGCGGCGCCACCTTACCCCGACGTAACGGAATCGGCGGCCTGAACGGGTCATTTGCGCGCTCGCTCACGGCCCTCGGATTCTCTGGCGCCGTTGCAATACTGTCATCGTACTGTCATATTTCGCTCACGCAACGGTCATGTTTCCTCCGCAGAATGGCATCAGGGCAGGCTCATAGCCTTCCAAATATGCCGGCTGCGGTGTCGCATGACGATGCCGCCCCGAGGATTTCCGCTGAAGGGAGACTCCGCGATGGGTGGACAGAAGATCCGACTGGCACTGATTCTTGCGATGCTGCCGAGCTCGGGTCTAACGCTTGCGTTTACCCTCCCCGGCATTAGTACGCCTGCGCCACTTAATGGCCGGGTAGCATTGGTGGCGCAGGGGGCTATCACCAGCACGATAACGCCCGCCGGCGTCAGTCAGGACATAACACAATACTCGCTCTCGTTCCAGGCATCCGGGACAGTCAAGAGCGTGATGGTTCGGCCAGGCCAGCAGGTCAAAGCCGGCCAGGTGCTGGCGACATTGGACGATCCTACACTGCAATTCGCAATCCTTAACGACGAAAGCGCAGTCCGCAATGCCGAGGCCACTTTGGCCAAGCAGCTTGCGCCGGCGAATCCGGATTCCGTGACACAGGCGCGCGCGACGCTCAACGTAGCCCAGCTCAAGCTTTCGGCACTCAAACAAGGCGGCACCACGGCCGGCATTTCCCAGGCGCAAGCGAACTTCGATGCCGCTCAGGCAAAGCTCGCCGCGTTGCAGGCTGGTAACCCTATGACAGTCACCAGCGCCCAGGCCAATCTCGACTCCGCGCAGCAGAAATTGGCCGCCTTGCTTCAGGGAGGCACCTCGACCCAGGTAACGCAAGCTGAATCCACCCTTGCTCAGGCTCAGGCCAAGCTCTCGGCCATGCGGGCAGGCGGAACCGCCGCCAGCGTCACTCAAGCGCGTCAGGCGCTGGATGTGGCCCAAGCCAAGCTGACGGCCATGCAGGCAGGCGGCAGCGTAGCCTCCATTGCCCAGGCCCAAGCCGCGTTGGTGACCGCGAAGCTCAAGCTGGCCACCATGAAGGCCGGTGGCAGCGCATCCTCGATTGCCCAGGCGCAGGCATCGCTCGACACGGCCAAGCTGAAGCTCGCCAGTATGAAGGCGGGCGGCAGCCCTTCCTCCATCGCCCAGGCGCAGTCCGCGTACGAGACCGCCAAGCTGAAACTCGCCAGTATGAAGGCGGGCGGCAGCGCTTCCTCGATCGCCCAGGCCCAAGCCGCGTTGGTGACCGCGAAGTTGAAGCTCGCCAGCATGAAGGCCGGCGGCAGCCCTTCCTCCATCGTCCAAGCGCAGGCCTCGCTCGAGACCGCGAAGCTCAAGCTGGCCAGCATGAAGGCCGGTGGCAGCGCTGCGAGCGTCGCCCAGTCTAAGGCAACCCTGGCCACGGCGCAGTCAAAACTCAATGTCATGAAGCAGCCGGCCGATCCGCATACCGTTGCTCAGGCGTTGTCCAGTCTCGACCAGGCGAAGCAAAAGCTGGTTGCCCTGCAGGCGCCGCCCGATCCTCACACCGTGGCGCAGGCATTGGCTAGCCTCGATATGGCCAAGCAGAAGCTGACCGCGCTACAGGCAGCACCCGATGCGAATACCCTGGTCCAGCTGCAGTCGTCGCTCGACTCGGCCAAGCAAAAGCTGGCCGCGCTGCAAGCTCCGGCCGACGCGAACACGATTGCCCAGGCTAGCGCCTCACTTGACTCGGCCAAACAAAAGCTTGCCGCCCTGCAGGCTGGGCCATCCGCAATGCCTATGGACCAGGCGCAGGCCGCTCTCACGCTAGCGCAAAATAATCTCACCAACCTGATAACTCCATCCGCGGCCGCCCTGGCGGCGGACCAGGCGAAGCTGTCCTCGCTCGAGAACCAGCTCGTGGTGGACCAGGACGAGTTGAACACACTCATCGCCGATCCCATCACGTCGACCGGCACCATTACCTCAAATACCGCTTTGAACAATTATTTGCATCAGCTGGTTCTGGTGCGGGCGACAATCGCAAACGACAATGCCAATATTGCCTCCGCACAAGTAGCTCATCAGGCGCTGCTGTATCCCACGGGCGCCGAAACCACCCTGGCGCAGCAGCAGGTGACCACCGCGCTGGCGGCTCTTGCCCAGGCACAGCAGCCCACCACGGCGACAGATCTGGCACAAGCGCAGAATGCCGTAACTTCAGCCCTGGCAGGCCTCTCTTCGGCCCAGTCTCCCGCCAAGCCAACCGATTTGGCCTCGGCTCAGGACGCCATATCGGCGGCCCTGGCCTCGCTCACCGCGGCCCAGGCGCCCGCGAAATCGACCGATATGGCCTCGGCTCAGGACGCCGTGACCTCCGCACAGGCCTCGCTCGCTGCAGCGCAAGCTTCCGCCAAATCGACCGACGTCACCTCGGCCCAGGACGCCATAAACTCCGCGCAGGCTTCGGTGTATCTTGCCGAACATCCGTACACCGCGGCCGACATTAGCCAGCAACAGGCGGCAGTCGAGAGCGCGCAGGCCGCTCTGGCCACTGCCAAGCAGCCCAACACAGCAAGCGACATCGCCCAGCAGCAAGCGGCGGTGAAGAGCGCGCAGGCCGCCCTGGCCACGGCAATCCAACCCAACACCGCCAGCGACATTGCACAGCAACAGGCGGCGGTGAAGAGCGCGCAGGCGGCGCTCGCCACCGCCAAGCAACCCAACACCGCAAGCGACATCGCCCAGCAGCAGGCTGCCGTAAGGAGCGCACAGGCGGCCCTGGCCACGGCGATCCAGCCCAACACCACGGCGGACATCGCCCAGCAACAGGCGGCGGTCACCAGCGCCAACGCCGCGCTTGCAGCTGCGAGGCAGCCGAACACCACCAGTGATATTGCTCAACAAGAGGCCGCGGTCAACAGCGCCAAAGCCGCGCTGGCCTCCGCCGTACAGCCCAACACGGCACAGGATCTACGCCAGGCGAAGGACGCGGTGGCCAGCGCCGAGGCGGCGCTAACCGCGGCAAAACAACCGAATACGGCGGCGGACATTGCTCAACAAAAGCTCGCCGTTACCAGCGCGCAGGCGGCGTTGTCGTCCGCGAAGCAGCCCAACACGGCACAAGACATCCAGCAAGCGCGTGACGCGGTGATTGCGCAGGAGCAAGCCCTTGCGCTGGCCAAGCACCCCGGGAGCGCGACCGACATTCAGCAGGCTCAGGACGCGGTGGTCAGCGCGCAGGCCGCGCTTTCGCTGGCCAAGCAGCCCAACACAACGCGTGACATTGCGCAGCAAGAGCAGGCTGTCAATAGCGCGCAGGCGGCACTGCGGCTAGCACAGCACCCCTATGCCGCAACTGACATCGCCATCACCAAGGCCAGCGTATCCCAGGCGAAACTGACGCTGAACAATGACCGTTCGCTCTATGCAAGTGAGATGGAGATTCGCGCGCCAGCGAAGGGCACTGTCCAGGCGGTAAACGTCATTGCCGGCCAGCCGTCCTCTGGGAGTTCATCGAGCTCGTCGAGCGCTTCCAGCTCGTCAACCTCTTCAAGCTCATCGGCGGCAATCCAGCTGGAGGCATCCAGTGGCCTCGAGGTCATCGCAAACATTCCGGAAGCCCAGATCGGCTCGATCAAGGTCGGTGACCCGGTAGCGATGCTGTTTAATGCCTTCCCGGCGAAGGTTATTGTAGGACTGGTTACCAGCCTTCCACTTCAAGCGTCGACGACGTCGAACGTGACGACCTATCCGGTGCATGTCTCGATTATCGGCGCGAATCCTGGGCTCACCGCGGGCATGACGGCAAGTCTCACCATCGTCACCGCGTCGGTCCAGAACGCGCTGGAGGTGCCGAACGAGGCCATTACCACGTCGCCTCGCGGCAGCTTCGTTCGAACACTGGACGCACACAACAATCTGACCACAACCCCAGTACAAACCGGCGTGAGTGACACGACCAATACGCAGATCCTCAGCGGGTTAAGCGTTGGTGACCGCGTAATAGTGCCCACGCTCACCGCGGTCGCGGGCGCCGCCGGCGGTGGTGGCGGCTTTGGTGGCGGTGGCTTAGGCGGCTTTGGTGGCGGCGGCTTAGGCGGTGGGCGTACCGGTGGTGGCGCCCGGACAGGAGGCGGCTGATGAACGAGCCGGCTCGTCCTTTGATGGATATCCAACAGCTGACCAAGACCTACGTTATGGGAGACCAGATGGTTCATGCCTTGCGCGGCGTCGACCTGCAGATTTCGACCGGTGAATTCGTGGCCATCATGGGCGCCTCGGGTAGCGGCAAGTCGACCATGATGAATATCATCGGCTGTCTCGATCGGCCGTCGTCAGGCAAGTACTATCTGCAAGGCCAGGACGTCGCCACGTTGCGGGACGATGAACAGGCCGTGGTGCGCAATCGCATGATCGGTTTCGTATTCCAATCGTTCAATCTGCTTCGGAGAACGACCGCGCTGAAGAACGTGGAATTGCCGTTGATCTACGCGGGAATACCCGCCGCCGACCGAGCCATGCGCGCCCGCGTCGCGCTGGAACAGGTGGGACTTGGCCAGCGCCTCGACCATCAACCCAGTCAGCTCTCGGGCGGTCAGCAACAGCGCGTGGCGGTGGCGCGTGCACTCGTCACCAGACCGTCACTGATCCTGGCGGATGAGCCGACGGGAAATCTGGACTCTCAGGTGAGCGCCGAGGTGATGAACCTCTTCCAGACCCTGAACCGCCAGGGGCTGACGGTGGTGCTGGTCACGCATGAGGACGACATCGCGGCGTACGCGCGGCGGGTGGTCCGGATGCGCGACGGAATGGTCGTCAGCGATAGACTGCAGGACCAGGTCTCGGCCGCCTCCGCCTTGTCCGAGACTGTCACCGGCGCCTCGGCCGTGCCGGCGGGCGAAGCCGGCAGGAGCGCCTTATGACTCCGGCGGTACCACAGCCGGCTCAGGCGCGGTCGATGCAGTTTAGCGCCCCTCGCTTGAATATTTTCGCGCAAGCGAGCTCAACTCTTAGCGTTGCCGCGGCGGGTATTCTGACAAACAAGGCGCGGACCGTGCTCACGCTGCTCGGCGTGATCATCGGTGTAGCCTCGGTAATCGTGGCTGTCGGCATCGGGAATGGCTCGGCCGCGCAAGTCACCAGCCAGCTCAATGCGCTGGGAACGAACCTGGTGCAGGTGCAGCCCGGAGCCACCTCGACGGGCGGTGTCCGAGGCGGCGCCGGGTCGGCAAGCACGCTTACCGCGGCGGATGCTCAGGCACTTGCCGACGCGGCCTATCCAGGGGGAAGGCTGCCGGACGTAAGCCTTGTCGCCCCAGAGGACAGCACGCAGGCGCAGGTTGTGGCTGGGAGCCAGAACACATCCACATCCGCGGACGGTGTAACGCCGGAATACCTCTCAGTACGCGCTTACCAGCTTGCGAGCGGACGATTTATCACCACCCAAGACGTCGCCCAGCAAGCGCAGGTCGCCGCTCTTGGGGCTACTGTAGTGACCACGTTGTATCCCAACGGAGGCAACGTGGTCGGCAACACGATTACAATCAACGGAATACCGTTCACGATCATCGGCACCATGGTATCGAAGGGCGGGGGCGGCGGCCGCAATCAAGATGACACGATTTATATTCCACTCACCACGGCCGAGTATGGCCTTGCCCACACGGCCGGTACGCCGGGCGCCGTCTCGCTGATTGACGTCGAGGCAACGCGGCAGGACACGACGAACGCCGCGCAGGCCGAAGTCTCGAGCATGCTGCGCAACCTGCACCATCTCACCTCCACGCAGACCAGCGACTTCTCGTTCTTCAGCCAAACGTCTATTCAGCAGACCGCATCGAACGTCTCCGGTACGTTGACCACCCTGCTCGCCGGCGTGTCCGCCTGCGCGTTATTGGTCGGCGGCATCGGCATCATGAACATCATGTTGGTCACGGTGACCGAGCGCACGCGCGAGATCGGCTTGCGTAAGGCGGTTGGGGCGCGAAAGATCGACATTCTCTCACAGTTCCTGACCGAGGCGATCCTGCTCAGCGGCACCGGCGGCGTGCTTGGCGTGGGCGTGAGCTTCCTGGTGGCCTGGCTACTTACGAACTTCAAAAGCGGATCGACAGGCTTTGCATCCTCGCCGCCGGTGATAACGAGCAACTCCGTCGCACTCGCGTTCGGCGTCTCACTCGTCATTGGGCTCTTCTTTGGCAGCTATCCGGCAAGTCGAGCCGCGGCGCTCGACCCGATTCAGGCGTTACGGTATGAATAAGCGGCTTAAGGGGGCCAAATGATGTCGACAAGTGTCGCGAACCTCAGGTATCTCAGTATCGTAGCGGCTTTCGTAGCCGCGATTGGTTTGTCTTTTTACGGCGGGCGCGTGTATCAGAACAATGTCGATCAGCCATTGTTCAGTCAGTACGCGCCACCCAAGACGACCACCGGCGGGAGAATCGGCGGATCGAGCTTCTTTGGCAGCTCCACCACCGGTGGTGGGCAAGTAGCGGCGGCCCTGGCGGTAGCCACGCCGCCTGGCGGGGGCGCCGCGGCCAGCGCCACCGGCTCGACCACTAAAGGCTCAACGACAACCACACAACCTCAGGGCGGCGCCAAGTCCGCGGCGCCGGCTGTGAGCAGCACCGCAACTGACATCAGCGGCACTTTGGTCGGGGCAGGGAACGGCAAGGTCACCATCAAGACGAGCCAGGGTAAAACGCAGACGCTCGCGGCGACATCCGCCACGGGTTACTTTATGGCAAATCCAGCGCCGGCGTCCGCTTTGGCAGTGGGGCAGCTCGTGACGGTTGCATTACAGCCCGGCGCCGCCCAGGGATTCTCCGCCGGCAGCGTGACCATCGCACCCGCGGGCACGCTGTATGGCTTCGTGAAGCAGGCGCAGCAGAGCACCGGCGGACTCGGGTTTTCGCCTGCTGGGAAAGTTAGCTCAGTGAGCGCCGGCACACTCAGCCTTTCCACCAGCACGGGGCGCACCTTTTCGGTCACCCTCGACTCGAGTACCAAAGTGTACCGCCTCGATCTGGTGGCCGGTAACAAGATCGCGGCCGGGACAACGGTCAGCATACGTCAGTCGACAAGCAAGGGTGCGATTACCGCCTCGAACGTGGTCGCTTCGTCAATACCGGGCACGGTCGCATCGCTAACAACCTCGACTCGCACGCGGCCCGCCGGTGGCGGCCTTGGTGGCGGTGGTGGCTTCGGCGGCGGCGCTGGAGCTGGTGCGGGCGGTGGCGCTGGTGGCGCTGGAGGTGGCGGGGGCAACGGTGCTGGGGCCGGGGCCGGCGGTGCTGGTAATTGACGACGCAGGTATCATTCCGCCACGGCGTAAACAGCTCACCTGCGGCGACCAGTTCGTTCACGTCATCGCGGAGGAAGGTAAGCCTGTGCAGGTGGACTGGATGGGCCGGGACTGCCTCGTCTAGGGACTCTAGTCGGTGGGCGAGGTGCGCCCTGCATTGGGCCGTCGGGCCAGCAGCCAGGCGCACCAGTCCTCGACTCCCTGGCCGGTGCGTGCGCTGACGAGGAACCGCGGAGCCGTTGGGTTCACGGCATCCAGGTTTCGCAAAAATTGCGGCAAGTCGAAATCAAGGTGCGGCAGCAAGTCTACTTTATTGACCAGAATCAAGTCGGCGGATCGAAACATCAGGGGGTATTTGAGCGGCTTGTCCTCGCCCTCGGTGACGGACGAGATCATCACCCTGCTATCCTCTCCTACCTTAAACTCAGCCGGACACACCAGGTTTCCCACATTCTCGATGATCAGCAGATCGATGGCCGGTAGGGGCAGCGCCCCAAGCCCATGGTGCACCATATTGGCATCCAAATGGCACGCCCCTCCGAACCCCGGATCGGTGTTCACCTGGACGACGGGAATACCGAACCGCAACAGCCGGTCGGCATCAACGGTGGTCTGCACGTCACCTTCGAGCACGCCTATCCGCAATTTACCGTCGAGCCGCTCGAGCGTATGTTCCAGCAAGGTAGTCTTGCCGGCGCCGGGCGAGCTCATCAGGTTAATCACGTATGTGCCGGCCCGGTCGAACTGCTCGCGGTTGGCCTGGGCAATGGCGTCATTGGCGTTCAGCACGCCCTCCACCACGAGAGTCTTAGCCACTGTGCGTTCCAATCTCCTGCTCCTCCAGCTCAAGCGATTCTACGATTAGCTCTTCTCCAGCAACGATCCGCAGCAGGAACCCGCCGCATGCGCTGCATTGCAAGGGGAAAGCATCTAACGCACTCTGGGCCCCGCACTGGAGGCAGATGCCGCTAGCCGGGACAGCCTCAATATCCAACGAGGCGCCCTGCGCAGATGTTCCGTCCGCCACAAGCTCGAAGCTGAACGTGAGCGCCGATGGCACGACCTGGCGGAGATACCCGACCTTCAGCTGAACGCGCGTCACTCGCCGGCCGGCGGCGTGGCGGCAGGCAATCTCGACGATCGACGTCGCGATTGAGAGCTCGTGCAATGCCGTTAATACCCTCCCTGAAACGTCTCAATCAGCCCACGGAGTACGTGATAGAGCGACGCTTGCACTTCCTGGATCCGCGGGATGTAGTCAGAGCGCACTACGAGCGCGTGGTCCACGAGATGGTCGCGTACGATTTTCCCACCGTCGTAGCCCACGATGCCCACGGTGAGCAGCCCGCGCTTCCGCGCCTCGGCCAGTGCGGCCAGGATGTTGGCCGACCCTCCGCTGGTAGAGATGCCCACGGCAACGTCGGCGGTATGGGCATGGGCGATGAGCTGGCGGGCAAACATGGCTTCGCTGCCGATGTCGTTGGCGATGGCCGTGAGGTTGGCCGGTTCTGCCGCCAGGGAGATCGCCGGGATCGGCGTGATACCCGGCGGCGGCGCCACGCAGTCAGCCACCAGGTCGTTGGCGTCTGTGGCCGAGCCACCGTTGCCGAAAGCGATGAGCTTGCCGCCTTGCGCCAGCCGCTCAGCGATTGCTCTCGCAAGCGCCACCAGTGATTCAACCTCGGTATCGGCGGCGACGGCCCGGATGCGGTTCACTTCAGCCAGTTTTTTTAGCATGGAGCTCTGCACCTCGTCCACCACCCGCTCAAGCGGCTGCTCCTGGCTCCCCAGGAATGGGTAGAGGAACGAGGAGGCCCCGACATCATGCCCTTGCTCCCGATGCTCAAAGTAGACATGCACGGACTCCCAAAGCATGTGGTAGAGCACCTCGAAGACTTCCTGGCACACGAAGACGTCTTGATCGGGCAGGGCAAAGGGATAATCGGCCACGTCACCCGCCAGTGCTACCGTGAGCGCGCCCCGCTCTTCCGCCACCCGCAAGGCACGCTCCGCCACGGCATCGCCGCGCGCGAAGGAAAAGCCGAGCACCATGTCGTCCGGGCGCACCAGTACGGGCATACGGGCGGCGAAGTCCGGGCCGAGGTCCAGGGCCGGCAGTGCACGCTTCCCCACTATGACCGGGTGGACGAACTCGACGGAGACGTGCTGGGCATCCGTTGCGGCAGCGCCCTCACCGAAGGCGAGCAGCCGCCCACCCGCCAGAAAGCGGCGGGACATCTCGTGGCAGGCAGCAGCCAGACGAGGTGACTCCAGCTGGAAAAAGTCAGTAAATATGTCGTTGCGCCGGAGCAGCTGTTCTCTGCTCCGGGCCGCCAGCGTTCCGATTTCTGTTCGCGTCATCTCATCCTGCCGGGTTCCGGCGGGGTAAGACCTGCCGCCGACCGCGCATCACGGCCGCTATTCGCCACTGCCACGACGATTGATGCGACAAGCCGCGCGCTTCCGCATGCTATCGATCGATGGCAATGACGTTGCCCCGAAAAAGCAAGGTTCCGTCCTAACAGAACCATCTATCAACAAATCCGGGGCAGCGGATCGCCGACCAGCATATCGATCATCCGCGTCCCGCCAAACTGGGTATGCATCAGGACCATGCGCGCCGGCTCCTCGCGCACCTCGCCGATAATCGACGCCTCCTCGCCACCTGAAGTGCC
>JAQBPC010000412.1 GCA_028287725.1 Chloroflexota bacterium
CAGGGCGCAATTGTCGTCACTCCCGCAGCAGCGGCAGGAGCACCCGGTCGACCACGCGCTCGACGAAGGTGACGTCGAGCGGCTCATCAATCAGCAGGAAGCGCTGATAGACCACTGCGCAGGCGACCTCGACGAGGAAGGTCGTGTCGACGGTGCATGGAAGCTCGCCACGCTGAAACGCACGCGAGAGCATCTGCTCCGCTCCCTGCCGTTTCTCCTCGATCATTTGGCTACGCACCAGTCGCGCCAGCGCGGGGTCCGCGCGCATCGCCGAGATTAGGCCGATCAGCAGGTCGGCATCTTCGCGCGCGACGCCCTCGCAGAATCGGGTCAGTCCCTCGAGGAGGTCGCCGCGTAACGTGCCGGTGTCAGGGAGCCAAGCACCCTTGTCCACACGCAGGCGCAACGCGGCAGCCACGAGCTCGGCTTTCCCTGCCCAGCGGCGGTAGATCGTCGCTTTACTGGCCCTTGCCCTGCGGGCTATAGAGTCGATCGACATGCGATCGTAGCCGACCTCCGCCAGCAGCGAAAGCGCGGCGTCGAGGATTGCCCGCTCTCGAGCGGCGTCGAGTGGACGGCCCCCGCTGGCCGCGCTTTCGGTCACGATTGCCATATCATTTCGGTTTAGAGTTTAGCGCCAAACCGGTGGGCGCCGCCTATGCCGTGCTGCGATCAGCGGCAATGCGAACGCCTATGCGGCTGCCGCATTGAGCAACTCAAAGCGGACCCCCGTGAGCTCCTCCGACACCTGCCACAGCCGCCTGGCGACATCTCTGTCCAGCGCTTGCTTGGCCGTCGGAACTCTGGTCGGGTAGCCGCGCTGATTGAGCAACCCATCAGGGCCGAAGTACTCTCCTCCGACAACGTTGGGGGCGGTCGCGGCGTATAGCTCGGGGAGCGCGCCCCGGCTTGCCGGCTGGGCGACCAGCCGGTTAAGGACGTCCATAAGCCTGGCCATCAAGCGGCTTCCTTGCATCGTGGGACCAACTGCCTGCAAATTTGTTGCTGCGTAACCCGGATGTGCACCGGCACTGATCAGGTCGATATGACGCTGGCGAGCCAGCCGGTCAAGCTCCAGCATAAACAGTTGATTGGCAAGCTTTGACTGTCCATAGGCACCCCAGCTCCTGTACTTCCGATCGCTCTGCAAATCGTCGAAGTTGATGCGCCCCCTACTCGCCGCATTGCTGCTCACGGTTACCACCCGTGCGCCGGGCCGGGCTAACAGCGACGGCAGCAGCAGGCCGGTCAGCGCGAAATGCCCGAGGTGGTTCGTACCGAGCTGCATCTCGAAGCCGTCGGCGGTGCGCCGCTGCGGAATCGCCATCACGCCGGCGTTGTTGATGAGCATGTCAAGATTCTCGTGCGAGGCATTGAATGTGTCTGCGAACTGACGCACCGACTGCAGATTTGCCAGGTCAAGCTCGGCCATCTCGAGCATCGCCTCGGGTACCTGCCGCCGGATCTCATCGGCGGCGGCGGCCGCCTTCCCCGTGTCGCGACTGGCGAGCACGACGCGGGCGCCGTGCGCGGCCAGCTGTAGTGTCGCATGATACCCAAGCCCGCTATTTGCGCCGGTCACCACTGCGGTGCGTCCTGCCAACGGCGGAATGTCTTTCTCGGTCCAATGAGCCATGTTCATCTCCCTATGGATACGAAACGGTTCCGTACACCTCCACCGTAGTTGATGTGGCGATTAGGGTCAACTCTTACTACGGTAGATTTGGAAAACGGCTATGGCAGAATGCTCCGAGCCACGTGGCGAATCGCGTGATCGTTTCCCAACATTTCCATGGCCTGCGGCCACTCACGAGCGAATCTCAGGAATGCCGCAGCCCCCTGTCGCGCCTGCTCTGCTGCCTGTAGCACAAACCTCTCTGGCTCAAGCATAGTTATGTCAAATCGTGCCGGGCGATGTATACGCAGGGAGGCCAGTGCAAACATTTCGAGGTCGCCGGTGAGAAAAGCGCCCGGGTATGGAGCCAGGTCGGCAGTGGTCAGCGCCGAGAAGCTCCCGTCTGCCGCCGCTGCCCGCAGCTTCTCGCGCTCGTACAGGAAGCGCCGGACATCTTGCTGCAGCTTGGCATAGTCGAAGTCTTTATAGGAGCGACCGGCAGGCGGCAGGTGGCGAACCGGCCGGTTTTTGTCGAAATGGTACGGTATGCCCATCAGGGCCGCGTTGACAACGTAGTCGATGTCCTCGCCGCGAGAAATCATCGGGTCGAATCCTACCTGACGAATCAAATCGCGACTGAAAGTCATATTTCCGCCGAGCGCGAACGTGCTGCGGACCACGTTGCCCGGTTCCGCTTCGATACGCTCGAGTATGCCGTTCATCAAGGTGATTTTGTGCTCGAACGGGTTGGAGTCCGCCTGCGCCGATGCGGTGACCTCATGCATGCGGTAGCCATGCTCGTCGAGATAGTAGCTCGCGGCGCCATAGACCCGCTCACCGTTCGAGGCGCCATCCACCACGCTGGCCGCCGCCCGCCGCAGGAAGTACGGATCCTCCACCACCTCATCATCGTCGAGAGCAACCACGAGATCGCAATCAATGAGATGCGGGACAAGCAGCTGCATATTCCGTATTCGTGGATAGTCACGCGCGCCAAACCAAGTGGCCCAAGCGGTATGCCCTAAAGACCGCAGCCGCCCATGGAGAATCTCAACATGCGTCGGCAGCCAGAGAGCTATCGGCAGATCCGGATATTTTTCGCGGACAAAATCCACCTGCCATGCCGCGCTCGTCGCCACATCCGGCGCCGAGCTGGAGATCAAGATCAACACGAGCCGCGGCTTCTCTTTAAGAGCTTGCAGGCTACGCAAGAGCCTGCCCATGGTGCCGGACTGATTTACCGGTGTTGGGTGATCCTCGATACTGTCGCCTGGCCGGCGTAACCCGAACGATCGCCCCCAGTACGTCGGTATCACGATCGCGGTATTGGCGATGAGTGCTTCGATCGCCGGAGAGCTATGAGGTATATCCGTTGAAGTGTTTTGGTCGTTCACGTGGGCGCCGCCTCCATGTGGGGCTATTCAGCTAATCTGTAGTGATGTTGTACTGCCCGCATCGCCCTAACCGGCGCGCGCAAATCCTCTTCTTCATTATTACAAATGCCGGGAAGCATTTTGCCCAACGCGCCTGAATGGGAAAAGTACACACTCTTGAGCTACCCTCAAGAGTGGCGAGCCTGGTGTTTGACGTAGCAAAAGGCGTGCCGAATTGAAGATTCTATTCGTGTCCAGCCCAGTAGGACCACTCGGCACCGGTATGATCGGCGGCGTAGAGCTTACGATGCGCAATGCCGCACTCGCGCTCAGCAACCGCAACCATCGGATCACGGTGGTCGCGCCTGCCGGCTCTCATCTGGACAACGCCACAATGGTCCAGGTACAGGGCGCGCTACAACCCTCGGCACAACACCTGGAGCGGTCGGCTCCAATGTCGCTCCCACCGGATGCCGTGCTGGCAAACATGTGGGAGGCCGTGCGCGTGCTCCAGTCCGAGCACTGCTTGATTGTAAACTTCGCCTACGATTGGCTGCCCTTCTATCTCACCTCGTTTCTTCACGTGCCCGTCGCGCACCTGGTGAGCATGGCGTCGCTGCTCGACGGCATGGACGACATGATTGAACGCGTCGCCCTGGCGCGTCCGGACTCCATCGCCATGCACACGCGAGCCCAGGCAGAGACCTTCCGTTTCGCCGCTCAGTGCCGAATCATCGGCAACGGGATTGACCTCGCACTGTATCAATTCAACCCCACGCCGGAATCGCGCCTCGTGTGGCTCGGTCGCATTGCCCCTGAGAAGGGCCTGGAAGATGCACTTGCGGCCGCCGAGGCTACCGGGCTCCCTATCGACATCCTGGGTATCATCGAAGATTCAGCATATTGGCAGCGACTTCGGCAGGAATACCCTAATGCTCCGCTCCATTATCATGGGTTCCAGGAAACCCCGGCCATGGTCGAGATCCTGCGGCGTGGCCAGGCACTGCTCATGACGCCGAAATGGACTGAAGCATTCGGCAACGTAGTCATGGAGTCACTTGCCTGCGGCGTTCCGGTGGTCGCGTACCGCCGCGGCGGGCCAAGCGAAATGATCGAGGATGGGCGCACCGGGTTCTTGGTCGAGCCCGATAGCGTCGATGCCCTTGTAGAGGCCATCGGCCGCGTACCGGCAATCGACCGCCAAGCTTGCAGGACCCAGGCTGAACGTAGCTTTTCGCTCGAAGCGTTTGGCGCGCGCCTCGAGCATTGGTTTGCCGGGCTAATAACCAGGGCGAATATGCAACCCGATCCAAATGACGACGTCCAGCCAGCGGTCTGCTAATTCCAACCCAACTCAAGGCGGTTACCGTTGCCCGCATCGCTGCGTGCGAACCGGCTTGCGGCGCGATTGGCTACCGGGTCGCTAACGCATACATTGGCATGACGGAAAGGCCGATGCAGTGAAGATTCCGTACCGCTATGCCGTCGCCCTCACCGCGGCGCTCGGCTTGTTCATGGCAGTACTCGACAACACGATCGTCAACGTTGCCCTGACCGCCATGCAAAGATCATTCCACACCGACATCAACACTATTCAATTCGTCATCACCGGTTACTTCCTCTCACAGGCCGCAGCAATCCCTATCGCGGGCTACCTCTCCCTGCGCGTAGGAATCAAGCGCATGTTTATCATCTCGCTTGCCATCTTTACCCTGGGGAGCCTCCTGTGCGGTCTCTCGCCGAACATCGTGGGCACAAATGGCGGCGACCGCGTGTTGATCGCTTTCCGTGTGTTTCAGGGCATTGGCGGCGGTATGATGTTCCCGCTGGCCACGGCCGTTGCGTTTGGCGCCTTCCCGCCCGCGGAACGAGCGGCAAGCTCGGCGGTAATCGCGCTGCCGGTATTGCTGGCGCCGACATTTGGCCCCACAATCGGCGGACTGATCGTGGATAGTCCCACCGGCTGGCCCGGCATATTTTTCATTAACGTGCCTGTAGGCGTGATTGCCATACTGCTCTTCGCCCGCGTGTACCGGCCGCAAGCCGACGCCCCGGCAGCAGGCGCGGCGTCCGGGCAGCTACCGCCGATGGA
>JAQBPC010000470.1 GCA_028287725.1 Chloroflexota bacterium
CTCAACTCATGCTCGTCAGACATCCCCACCCATCATACGCCGACTGAGTATGCGCGCAATTGTCCCTTGCGGTGCTTGCGTGACTCCCGTAGGCTTATATCGGGCCGCAATTGACTGTTCTCAACACCACGAGATCGGGATGGGCACCGGAGGGTATCGGAACATGCGCGCATGGAAGGTGCTGTGTTCGCTGGTGCTTCCAGCGTTGGTCGCGTTCCCCTCGAGCGTGGGTAGTTCGGCATCGATAGCCAACGCGTGCAGCATCGACGGTGTGCCATCGCTAACCGTAAACGGGCACGACGTGACGGTAAATAAGGTGCCGCCAACCGGGAACAATCTCAGGGTGTGGGCTCCCTTCGTGGTGCCATTCTCACTGCACGCAGGGCGAAACGACGTTCTCGCCGAAATTCAGCAGCGTGTCGCTATGAGCGCGGAAGGATTTGCCCGGCCTTGGCGTTGGACATTTGGCGACGGCACGGCGACCGTCCGTGGCATGCGTGTGCATCACGTCTATAAGAAGCCGGGACTGTACAAGGTCACCGTTGAGGCGTACTTTGCCTCGCATAAGTTCTGGTACACCTTCGACGCAGTCCAGATCCGAGTGTTGAAAAACTGATGGCGTGACTGGTGCTGGGAACTGCCGGCCGTGCGAGGCACGCACTCTAAGCGACTCCTTCGATGATCTGGCGCAGGATGCACCGCAACCAGTTCTAAGTTGCACTAAACGTGTGGTCCACGCATAGATTCCGGCAGGATATGCTGCGCACTAGCGCCGAAGAAATACCAGGATTCGCCGTTATTTGACCGTGAGAAGGTCTTTTGGGCTGAGCAGCACGGTAATTATCGCCGGTTAGAAGCGCTAAAGCTTCGCAGTAACTTAAAGATGTCGTACTATCAGAAGGGCGTGTAGCACGCCTCGTTTCGCTGTCTCTGAGTAATCAGGCGTGTGCGTTATGCTGTTTTTCAGCCCATCTGTGTCCGACTCATGAATAGCGCCCGTTGTCCTTCCTGCGGGAGCGTAGCTGGCTCCGACCGTTTTTGCGGTACATGTGGCATGCGTCTCGCATCGTCAGCTACTAGCATCACGCTGCATTCAGCCGCGAGCATGCACGCCCACGCGCCGCTTGCTGCCGGCACGGTTCTCGGCGGCCGGTATCGGATTGTGACCGCGCTTGCATCGGGTTCGATGGGCGCCGTGTACCAGGCCGAAGACATGCGTCTCAGCGGCCGGCCTCGTGCATTGAAGGAAATGCTGCAGACTGCTGGAACCCAACAGGAGCGCAGCGAAGCCGAGATGTGGTTCCGGCGCGAGGGTGAGACGTTGATGAGTCTCCAGCACCCTGCCATTCCACTCGTTCACGACACATTTAGCGATGGGCAGCGGCACTATCTGGTGATGGACCTGGTTGACGGTCGGTCTCTAGAGCAGGTTGTGGTCGAGGAAGGGCGGCCTGGCCTGGAGGAGAAGAGGGTCGTTGGTTGGGCAGAGCAAGTGCTCGAAGTTCTGAGTTATTTGCATAGCCGTAGCGACCCATTGATTTTTCGCGACCTAAAACCTGCCAATTTGATGCTGACGCCGCAAGGGCAAATCCGGCTCATAGACTTCGGCATCGCTCGGGTCTTTACACGCCAGGCCCAAGGCACGGCCATAGGCACACCGGGATACGCACCGCCAGAGCAATATCAAGGCTTGGCCGAGCCTGCCAGTGACCTGTATGCGCTTGGCGCCACCATGCATCATTTACTTACCGGCCGCGATCCACGGAAGAACCGACCGTTCGACTTTCCGCCGGTTCGCACCATTGCGCCGATTGTCAGTGCACCTGTGGCGAACGCGATCGACCGCTCTCTGTCGCTCGATCCACGAGCGCGGCCCGGCACGGCAGCTGAGATGCGGCGAGCAATCCGAGCAAGCTCAACTCAGGACACGATGCCGAAGCTGTCGATATCCGGCTCGCTGGCAAGATCCCATACAGGCAGCGGCGCAATGCCGGCCCTCGCATCGCGCGGTGCTTTGCCGGCGGGTATTGATCCTGCCGATGGTGCGGCACTGCAAGTCGGGGCCCGCGGCATACGGCTGCAGCCACACGAGATGACAATTTCGTATGCCGGCAGCGCGATTCTCACGAAAATTGACCGGCGCACGATCCGGATAAAGAATCGCACCAATAAGCGGATATTATGCAGCTTTGATTCGGATGTTCCTTGGCTGCGACCTGATCGCCCAGCTGCATGGCTCGATCCTCATGATCGACTTGACCTAACCGTTGGCGTCACGTGGTCGAATCCGCCGGCGGGAAATCACCATGGCGTGGTTCGCGTCCATGGTGGCGGCAACACATGGAGTGTGCCCGTATCGTTACAGGTGAATCGCCTGGGCAGCGTCATGTTGGATCGGCTAATTGTGCCACTGGCTGGTCTGGCTATGCTCTGCTTCTCGTTCGGTGTTATCGCCATGGTGGCGAGTTACGCGCTCGGCCTGCATGTCGATGTGATGGCCTGGGATTTGATCGTCGTGGGCCTCGTCGGTCGAGTGCTATTGCGGTTGTTGCGGGCCGGCATGGGACGCTAGTGTGCGGCGCTTAGTCGTTAAGTTCGGCAGCAACATCCTTACGAATGGCCGCGGCATACTCGCCCCGTCCGCGGTCCGCCGGCTCGTAGACCAGGTCGCTGACCTGCACCAGGCGGGCACCGAGGTCGTTATCGTTTCGTCCGGCGCGGTGGCAGCAGCTCGTGCGCGATTCCCTGATCTCCAGCGCAGGCCCGACCTTCCCGCCAAGCAGATGCTCGCCGCGATAGGGCAGGTGCGGTTGATGCATGTCTACGATCGGTTGTTCAATGCCCACGGTATACCGGTTGCTCAAGCATTGCTCGCGCGAGGTGACCTTGGATCGCGACAGGGCTATCTGAATGCTCGGAGCACGCTGTTGGGCTTGCTCCGCCACAGAGTGGTTCCCGTGATTAACGAGAATGACGTCGTCGCCACCGATGAAATCAAGTTCGGTGATAACGACACGCTGTCCGCTGTCGTGGCCGGGTTGGTCGATGCGGACATGCTGGTATTGCTGACCGACATCGATGGATTGTATACCGCCGATCCTCGGCGTGATCCGTCCGCAAAGCTTATCAGAGAAGTTCCGGCCGTCACTGCACAGATAGAACGGCTGGCCGGCGGCTCCGGCTCGACGCACGGCACCGGTGGCATGGTGACCAAACTGCGCGCGGCCAGACTTGCTACCGCGGCGGGAATTCCCATGGTGATCGCCGATGGACGGATGGAAAAGGCGATCGCCGGAGCGGCGTCTGGCGCCGTTGGCACGCTGTTCCTCGCGGACCATGGTGGGCTCGATGCGCGACGGCGATGGCTGCGCGCACATCTTGGCGGCCGCGGCGCAGTGCTCGTCGACGATGGCGCCGCGCTCGCCCTACGAAGCCAGGGAAGAAGTCTGCTGGCGGCCGGCGTAGTTGGCATACAAGGTCGATTCGATCGCGGTGAGCCGGTAGAGGTCCGCGATCGTCTCAATTCACTGGTCGCATACGGAATCAGCAATTACGCCGCAACCGATATTGCCAGGATACGCGGATCGCACTCTGGAGCTATAAGTGGCGTGCTTGGGTACCATCATGGCGATGAAGTAATTCACCGCGATAATCTCGTTATTGTGCCGGCCGACGTCGATCAGGCTCGAGAAGCAATCGTATAGGCTTTAGTTGGCTTCCTCGGGCAATGTCGTCGCGGCCATGTATTCCGCCAGCACCTCAGTCGCCTGCGCTCTCCAAGCCGGGCTGCCCGTGAGCAGCGTCAAAGCCTCGGCAAGGGCGCTCACCCGCCCGGCTTCGAAGCCCAACGCATGCAGCGATCCCGTGAAATCGACTTCATCGGCCACATCGTCAGAACGAACCAGCAGACCGCTGAACGAATCACAAGCGTGCACGAAAATATCTACAACTGATGGAAGGCCGGCTGCGGCCATCTTGCCGGATTCATGTCCGTTCACCGCGCGCTCCTTGCAGTCACTTATCTCTTCTGGCAGTTACTTGCTGCTTTTGCATTTACTGTATCGCACATGGCGTGGAGTCGATGCGGCTCTCGCGCTCCTACTGTTAGCTGTTGTACTCTAATGCTGCTTACTGTTCCCTCCATTTCCGGTGGCGATGCGGGGAGAGTCGAATTTGTGGAAGAGGGAAGGCGTGGCACTCGGCTAAATGTCACAGCGGTGATTACGCACCAGGTAATAGCCTTCCATTGATGAGCCTGGCAATTACCATCCTGTAGATCGGTTGCCGTGGCCGCATCTCATGAGCGGTCCGCTGAAAGAACCTAGAGAGAGTTAATTTCATGGACGATGGCGGTGTGCCCGACATGCGAGACGTCACATCGATTGACGAATTCGAGCGGTCGGACGTGCGCGTTGGAAAAATCATTGCCGTCGAAGCGTTTCCCGACGCACGGAAGCCTGCGTATCAGCTAACACTGGATTTTGGTCCGCTCGGTATTCGTCGCTCAAGCGCGCAAATTACCGTACTCTATACGCGAGAAGAATTAGTCGGGCGGCAGGTTATCGCCGTGTTGAATTTTCCACCGAGGCGCATCGCTGGGTTCATGTCCGAAGTTTTGGTGCTTGGCGTGCCGGATGCGGAAGGTAACGTAGTGCTGCTCGAACCGGAACGCTCCGTCCCTCTTGGCGGGCGCATGTTTTAGGCAAAGAGAAACCTTGTCTATCGTGCTTAAAGGTTTGTCCAACAAACGTGGACAAAGCTTTGACGGACACTCGCCTGTCAGGTATAGCTGAACTAGTGATGGAGAGCAACGACTTGCATGCCGGCACAGAATCCGAGGTTTGCGGAAGCCTCGGTATGTACCCTATCCGGGTGGTCGCAAAGCAAACGGGTATCGGCGTCCACACGCTTAGGGCCTGGGAACGACGATACGGCTTGCCCAGGCCATCTCGTACTGCCGGCACGCATCGTCTCTACGGCGCAAACGATATTGCAATGCTGCGCCGCGTGCTGAACCTCATCAACGATGGCATGCCCCCAGGCAGGGCCTGCGCGTTCGTGCTCGATGAGACGGCAAACTTTCAACCTCGACGTGAGGTCGACCCTGCACTTATGCGAAGTCCAAGTGATGATCTGCGGGGTGGCTTGTACGGGGCGTTCATGAATTTGGACGAGGAAGTGGCTAGCAGAAGCCTTAGTGAGTGCTTCAGCCTGCTCGGCACCGAGCTAGCGCTGAGCGAGGTGGTACTGCCGGCCCTGGCGGACATTGGTACTGCCTGGGCACAATCTCGCGCCTCCGTGGCTGCAGAACATTTCGCGAGCGGGCTCATTCGTTCCAGATTGTTAGGGGCATGTGAAGGTGGGTCTCGGGGTACGGACCAACCAGTCGCTCTGTTGGCTGCGGGTCCGGGCGATCAACATGAGATACCGGTGATGGTGCTTGCCCTGCTGCTGCGCCGGCGTGGTTGGCGTTCAATTTTCTTGGGCTCGAGCACGCCATATGAGGCGATTTCCGATGCTACAGCGCGGACCCGCCCACAGCTAGTTTGTCTCTCGGCAAGCATGGCGGACACAGCGCCTCGCGTGGTGGACGCACTGCTGAGGTTACGACGTATACCGGAGCACAATTCCATGTTGCTCGCCTACGGCGGACTGCCGTTCCGTAACAACCCTGAGTCTCGACGGCCACTCGAAGGTGCCGCCATTTACCTCGGCGACGACCTTAGCGCGGCGGCCGACCGGGCCGGCACACTGCTGCAAAGAACCAACGCGCCCCGCCCCACTCTGATATAGGTCGACCACGCGGCTGGTCCGCGCCACCGAGGCTCGGCAAGCGTCGACTTTCGCGGGTGCACTACCCGAATTGCATTTCAGTCTGCACCTCGCCCTGATCATCCGAGGGCATGACTACGTACGGCTTGAGAAGCTGCTGAAATTGCTTGCCGTTCACCAGCCCTTGTCCCGCCACATTGTTGTTCATGAGAATATGGACCTCCTGAGTTTGCTCGGCTAAGTCTATGATGACGGGTACCCAGGCCCCCAATTCTTCCTCGCCATAGAGGTAGTCGTAGCGATCGCGACTCGACTCGCCACCTCGTGCGTACCATTTTTGAGCGTTCCGTCCATGAAACCGAATCACAGCTAGGTCGGGATTGGTCACGGCAACCGTGGGAGGCACCGTGCCGGTACCGACCTGCGGCTCATCGGCGATTGTGTACGTAATATTGAGCTTGCGCAGGAACGAGAACGTTTCGTCTGCGAACTCCGGCTCGAGCCATGTGCGGTTGCGGAACTCAACAGCAATGAGGTAATCGAGGAAGTATTCTCGACAGACTTCTATATGTTCGACGCTCGACGGCGTGCGCGCAAACCATGGCGGAAACTGAAACTGGATTGCGCGCAGCTTTCCACACTCACGCAGCGGCTCAATCTGGTATCGAAACTTCGCGAAGTCCTCATCAGGTGGGTCATCGCTCGGTTCCGCGTCGGAATGACGTCTCCCGGGCTCGTAGCTGGACCCGTGCCTGGTGAGGGTGCGGTACGCTTTGACGTCGAATACAAATTCATCCGGTGTGTTGGATGCCCAGGATTCAAAGTTGCGTCGCGGCATCAGCGTGTGAAACGTGCTGTCAATCTCCACCACCGAAAACTGAGTGGCATAGTAACGGAGGCGTTCACCTGGCTTTAGCCCTGAAGGATACCAATCCTTGAAGTCGGCCCAGTTGCATGTACCGACATAGATTTTTCCCATTTCACACCTATACGCGGCTGCCTCGCTGGGCAAAAAGTGGCCTACTGTGGCTGGGTTCCTCATGGTAGTGTGCGATACGGCAGTGTATCTGTCACTTTTGCCGCCTAGAATCCGGTCGCAACAACCCGCGGCTCCCAAGTTGATGACGCACGCACAACACGGAGAAGTTTTCCAGCAGTCATATTGAGTCCAATCTGAGTACTATTTATACTTAAGATGGTGGGGGTTAAGTTTAGCTGCCTGGTGGCAGTTTGAGCAGTATTTGTACAATCCGAGGCGATCGAAAGGTCGAGGATGGGCATAGCAACTGTTGACGAGGGAAAGCGTGTCGCGACTGGAAAGCAGGGTGGAGCGAGTCGCGAACGGTATAAGCCGCCAGAGACGGAAGAGGTTCCAGCCGCGCGTGTGGTCGACGAACCACGAAGGCTCCTGGCTGAGCTAATCGGCACGTTTGCTTTAACAATGGTAGCCGCCGGTGGAATTGTAATCGCGTCGGTCAGCAACGGCGAAGTCTCGCCAGGGGCACGCATCGTCGCCCCGGCGCTGGTTGTGCTGGCGCTGATTTATGCGATCGGCGATGTCTCGGGAGCGCACTTCAACCCGAGCGTCACCATAGCGTTCGCGGTGAGGCGAGTTTTCGAGTGGCATCGCGTGCCAGGTTACGTTCTCGCCCAGCTATGCGGCGCGATACTTGCGGCGCTTTTGCTACGAGCTATGTTTGGGCTCCAGGGGGATCTGGGAGTTAGCAAGGTACATGCCGGATTAGGTCACGCACTGATTTTCGAGACATTCCTGACGAGTCTTCTCATCGTAGTCATTCTTGGAACTGCATCCGGGCATCGCATCGTAGGCCACAATGCCGGCGTGGCCGTAGGTAGCACGATCGCCTTATGCGGCCTATTCGCAGCGCCAATCAGCGGCGCTTCTATGAACCCCGCCCGCTCGCTTGGCCCGGCTCTGGTAAGTGGAAACCTTACGGACAGCTGGATATATGTTGTGGGGCCTCTCCTTGGAGCGATCGTGGCCGTCACCCTCACATATATCCTGCATGGCCCGCCGGATGCAAAAGAACGTGAGACGGCGACAGGCGATAAGTGAGGACTCGCGTGCAAAAGGACGCATGGAAGTAGCATGGTTGATGAAGGAATCTTAATCAATTCTCCACCCTGCGTTAGCATCAATATGCTTTACTGAATGTAAGAGGGGTTGAGCTCAAATCAGCGGTAGGAGCGCCCTTCTGGAGGATAACCAAGATGTTTCCATTCATTGCTCGACTTGCAATGTTGGCGGTCGCCGGCAGGATGATCGGTCGTATTGCCCGGCATCCCAGGGTGGCTCCGTATGCGCGTTCCAGGAAGGGTCGTTTAGCCCTACTGGCACTTGGATGGGGCATGCGGCGACGCCGGAGAACTCGTGGCGCCGGACGTATGCTGGGCCGCGTTTCCCGTCACTCACGCCTTCGCTAACACAAAACGAGACTAGCGTTCCATATGCCCTCACCGGCCTGGGTCGGTGAGGGCATAGTTGTGTATCGCTGAACTTAGCAAATCTCGTCGCCGCTGGCATACCATGTTTACAAGCTGCAAAGACCGTACAGCCGCCCGACAAGGCTATCAATATGGCCCAATACTGTTGCGCCTGTCCCGGGCCTCGCTGCGGCTACAGCCTCTGGGCAGCCGAGGGGGCTTGGTTCACAGTGCCCGACCGGGCCTGATACTCGATGTTCGGCCGAGAGGGATGTTCGGTCCTAACTATGCGCGTGGGACCCAGAACGTGACATATCCCAGGCCGGCGAGACTGCCGAACAGCAGCACCACACGCGGAACCGACGCCAGCGGCAGCATGGGAATAAGAAGCACAAGGAACAACAAACCGAACGTAACCTGAGCCGCCAGTAATACAGGTTCCTTGCGCAGCAGTTCTCCTGCAGAGGTGTGTGCAGCGGGCTTGGGTGTCGCCCGGCGATTCTTCGCGCTGTTAGGGTGGAGCGCTTCCTCGAGCGGGCGCAGTAGTTTCTGCCAGGTCTCCGGGTCCGCTCCCTTTCCACGCCACTGTAGATCGTCGGAAGCGGCGTCCAGGACGCGTAGCACATCGTCTCGCGAGTCGTTGCCAAGGCTAGCGAAGATCATGGCTTCGCGAATCGCGGTATCAAATCCCTCAGAGAAGGCGCGGTTCTCCAGGGCTATCGTATCGAGTAGAATGCCCTCGACCATGCTCACGATTCTGCGGTAGGTATGCCGGGGTACATTCGGTATTACGCGGAGCGCCGCGCTGGCTACGACTGATTTAATCGCTTCAACGCGCGCGTCGGACTGCTCATTGACTGCGCCCTGCGACGCCGCTGTCTGGACCTCTGCCTTGGTGCGAAGGATCTCACCAACGGCAACATATGCAGCGTTAATGAGTCTGAAGCGCCTGTCTGCCTCGGCCCGATTGGCGTCTGACGCCGTCGTGTGGAGGTCAGGATGCCAGACTTTACTCTGACGTCGATACGCTCTCTTGAGCTCCTCCGCGTCCGCGGTCCTGGAGATGCCGAGAACATGGTACGGATCGGCGATTTCACTCGACATTTGGCCGCAAACGCCCCCACGGTGCAGGCTTCTTCAGCTAATGGGTGCCCTATTACTTCATCATACGATACGCCCTGTTGCCCGGCTTCAGGATAACCTAGCACCCAGCCATGGACAACTGATGAGCCTAGCGATCATGTGTCTCATACAACGCGTTGCGAATTGCTGAGATGTCCTTACGGAGCTGCACGTTCTCATTTTTAAGCTCCGACCCAACCTTTTCGCAACCATGCATGATGGTGCTGTGGTCGCGATTGCCGAGGTATGCGCCAATCCGCGGCAACGAGCACTGTGCTTCCTCGCGCATCAGGAACATTGCTACCTGGCGGGGCAACGCTATTGCCCTCTCGCGTGATGTGCTCAACATGGCCTGCCGTTCGACCTTGTAGTAGTTAAGTACCGCTTCCATCACCTCATCAAGCGTTGGCGCCGAGCGTCGGACACCACCGGCGATCGCGTCGAGCGCACTGATCGCGAGCTCGAGGGTGACCGGAGTACCCTGAACCGCAGCCATCATCGTGACCCGTGTGAGTGTCCCCTCGAGCTCACGGACGTTGCTCTGGACGCGGCGAGCAATGTAGTCGATAACGCTCTTTGGTACCGGAACGGGCTGCAACTCAGCTTTGGCCTGCAGAATCGCCATGCGGTGCTCGAGATCGGGCGGTTGCACGTCGGCAATGAGGCCCCATTCAAAGCGCGACCGAAGGCGGTCCTCCAAAGTCGTCATTGCTTTAGGATGACGGTCACTGGTCATGACGATTTGCTTCTGCGCTTCGTGCAACGTATTGAAGGTATGGAAGAACTCGTCCTGGGTGCTTTCCTTGCCCGCGATGAACTGAATGTCATCGATCAGCAAAATGTCGACATAACGGTACCGGCTGCGGAACTCCTCGGTCCGGCCCTTCTGGATCGCGCCGATCATCTCGTTCATGAACTTTTCGGACGAGGTGTACAGGACCTGGAGGTGCGGGTGTTGTCGAAGCGCCTCGTGGCCAATGGCATGGAGTAGGTGGGTTTTGCCCAGGCCGACGCTTCCCCAGATAAAGAGCGGGTTAAACCGGCGGGCAGGGTGCTCGGCAACGCTCATGCTGGCTGCATATGCGAAGCGATTCCCGCCGCCTTGAATGAACGTCTCGAACACGTAGCGCGGGTTGAGCTGCGAATTTTGACCGGCAAAGAACGGGGTCGTCGACTGCGCCGGCTGAGTCGCGACCGCGGTGGATCCATTTTGCCCGGCAGTTGTCGCACCGTGCCGTGACGCCTTGGGCTTATTGCTCGGCTCCTGGCTATCGCCCGCCACGACTGCGTATTGCAGCGTGAGATGGCCGTAGCCCAAGCCCTGCAGGGCCTTGTCGATGAGGTGGGGGATTTTCTTCTCGAGGTACTCTTTGTTGAAGGTGTTTGGCACGCCGACGGTCATGACCGTCCCTTCAAAGTCCACGCATCGCGTGTTCTGAAGCCATGTACCGTAATTCTGCGAGGTCATGATACTTTGCAGCTCAGCTAATGCCCGCTGCCAGATAAGTGCGCCGTGCTGCAAACTAGTGTCCTCCTTGATCGCTGGTCCAGCGTAGCAGAACGCCAAAGAGGTCGCAATGCGGTTTTTCGCACCGGTTGGACCCCATTCCAGACCTAAAGTCTGCGTAACGACGTCGTACCGAAGCTCGCAGACAATCCGTAAAGCATGGTATATCGTGGATAGTTCATTACGGCATGATGGCTAACAGGTGTGCGACTATGCGCTCGAGTGAGAGGATTTCTTGGGCAGCTCCGATGACCGCCGCCTCGCGCGGCATTCCATACACGACGCTGCTCGCCTCGTCTTGCGCGATAGTCTGGCCACCGGCATTCTTGATATTTAACAGTCCTGCTGCTCCGTCGGTACCCATGCCGGTAAGCACAACTCCCACTGCTTGGGCGCCGTATGCGCGGGCCATGGAGCGCAGCAAAAGAGTGCCCGAAGGCCGGTGGCCGTCGACAGGGTCGTCATTCGTGAAGGTCAGGAATCCGGCGCTGTCGATTGTCATATGCACATCATCCGGGGCAAACAATGCCTGACCTGGCTGTGGGACTTCGCCTGCCTGCCCCAGTCGCACTTCAATCTTTGTATCGTTGCTCAGCCACTCGACGAGACCTGGCACAAAACCTAGTGTGATGTGCTGGACAATCAGGACCGGCGCCGGGAAGTTATATGGCAGCCGTCGCAACACGAAGTGCAGTGCGGCAGGGCCACCGGTTGAGGCGACGAGTCCAACGGCCCGGACATGCGTCGGCGTGCTGTGCGCTGCCATGGGCGCGATTGGGCTTGTTCGATTTGGCTGGCGCTGCACCACCTTGATTGACGCCATGCTCCGTACGGCGTGTACAAGCTCGTCATGCATGCGCCGGTACTCGGGTTCGTCCGGTCCAGTCGGCTTGGCGACCACGGCCAGTGCGCCCGCGCGAATTGCCTCGAAGGCCATTTGCGAAGAAGGATCGCCCACGTACCCGCTCAGCACCACAATTGGCATGGCCATTTGTTCAAGGATCTTTTGCGTGGCATGCAGGCCATCCATGATCGGCATGTTGATGTCCATAATTACGACATCAGGCCGCAGCGACAGACAAAGCCGAACTGCCTCGGCGCCGTCCCGCGCCGCTCCAACCACGCTCAAGTCGGACTCCTGCTCTAGCGTGCTAAGCAGAAGGCGACGCATTACCGCTGAGTCGTCGGCGATCAGGACTCGGTAAATTCGCTGATCCATACTCGCCTGCTCCGTTAACCGCGGATAGGTCATTTGCAATGCCTCGGATCTGACCTGAAATGCACATCGTTGGCCATATAGGCAGTGGTGGGCACCCTTCTCGAGTGTACAGCACTGTCGCTCAGATTGCGGCTGAGTTTGGGTATGGACAGAGATGTAATCCAGCTGCACCGAAATCGATTAAAAGTATGACGCGCGCGGGGCCGAAAAGCCACTTCATGACTTTCCCTGGCATTGGCCGGTATTTGATGGGTTACGGATCGTTAATGTAACCATAATCGCGCCTCGCTGGCAGATTGTAACGCGAAGGCGTACGCTCAAGCGGCTACCCTTGTGCTATTTGTTCGTAGCTCTTCGTATTTCCTTCGAGAGGATCAATGATGCGCCTGCGAAGTTCACGCATCGTAGAAATTGTAAAAACGCTGGCGATCACGGCCCTCCTCTACCTGGGCATCCAGGCAACGGTCTCCCCACGTGTCGTGGACGGCCAAAGCATGGAGCCAACATTACATAACCAAGAGTGGATCATGTTGGATAAGGTCAGTTACATGTTTCACGCGCCGCAGCGCGGGGATGTAATCGTGTTCAAGTATCCTTTCAACCCGACGCAAGACTACATCAAACGCATAATCGGTGTCCCGGGCGATCATGTGGTTGTTGGGAACGGCCATGTGTACGTCAACGGGCAGCAGCTAAGTGAGCGGTACATCGCGGCTGCCCCGAACTACACGGACAGCGTTACGGTGCCCCAGGGTTTCTTGTACGTGCTGGGCGATAATCGCGACAACTCCAGTGATTCCCATGTGTGGGGCCTGCTGCCACGGGCGAACGTCGAAGGACGTGCTATGTTCTCGTATTGGCCAATTCCCGATCTCACATTTTTGCATCAACCGTCGTATGTTGGTTTGAGCCACAGCTAGGCGATTTGGTCGGCTTTAGCCGGCGGCTCGCTGCGAACTCAGCATTTTGGTGGACCAGAGGGGGCATGGCAAGTATACTTTCATCATGCTCCGGTAGCTCAGCGGATTAGAGCACTGGTCTTCGGAACCAGGTGTCGCGGGTTCGAATCCTGCCCGGAGCGCCGCGGTGGTGGCAATGTGGCACAGCCGTCCAGGTTTAATATCCGTTCAGGAGGCCGATTATCCAATCCATTCCGCCGCCCCCGCCGCCGTACCTTGGCCAGGTCCCGCCCCCTGCACCTCGGCGCCGAAGATCGCGCTCTGCCGTTGTCGAGCTAATTGAGACGCTAGCCATCACACTCGTGCTGTTTCTTGCTGCCCGCTGGTCGTTGCAGCCGTTTACGGTTCAGGGGCAGAGTATGGAGCCTACACTCCATAACAGCGAATACATTCTGGTAGACAAGCTCACATATCGTCTCCGCTCGCCCGAGCGTGGGGACGTTGTCGTGTTCGTGTACCCCAACGACCCAAGCCTGGACTATATCAAGCGAGTCATCGGCGTCCCGGGCGATCACGTCGTGATTCGTAATTTGCACGTGTATGTCAACGGGCACCAGCTAAATGAGCCGTACACAGCGGCAGCGCCGGATTATAGCAATAGCAACTGCACATACTGCAACGTTAAGGTCCCGAAGGGTGATCTGTTTGTTCTGGGTGACAACCGCAATAATTCGAGTGACTCGCATGAATGGGGCCTGTTGCCGCGGAAGAATGTTATTGGGCGTGCCTGGGTTTCCTATTGGCCGCTGCCCGATATTACGATCTTGAGCCAGCCACAGTACCCTGGGGTTCATTAAGGCGAAATCGCCCGGGTTACGCGCCGCGCCGCGCTGAGAAGTTGCTTCCGGCGAGCCCGCGTCCCTTTATCACTTCGGTTGCCACGTACCCGAGCTGAAGGCGTCAAACGTCGCATAGTCCCAGCATGCTGCTGACAGGTCGCGGACCACATAGTCCGCGCCGCTTAGCGCACTTTCCGGCCAGGTGCTTGAGAGCGCGATACAGCGCATTCCAGCGGCATGGGCCGCCTGAATTCCGGCTGGGGCGTCTTCCAGTACCAGGCAATGCGACGGCTCGATATCAAGCTTCTCGGCTGCTCGAAGAAAAATATCTGGAAATGGCTTACCGTTTGGAACTTCCCATCGTGAAACCGTTGCGGCAAATATGGACTCCAGACCCAGCGCCTGTAGCACGAAGGGGATATTTTCAGGAGGTGCCGATGAGCCGATTGCCTGGGGGATTCCCAATGCTTGAAGGTGCAGCGCAAGTTGCCGCGCGCCCGGCATGGGTTTGATGCCACCGCGAGACTCAGCCCGGAAGAAAGCCTCCTTCTCCTCGCTCAATCGCTGTAGCTCAGCCTCCGCGAGCGTGGGTGAGACGAGCATGTGGAGTATGTCGGGATTGCCGAGGCCAAAGGTCGGCTTGAACTCATCCCAGCTGAGCTCTCGCCCGAATCGGCGGCAAACGATCTGCCATGCAAGGAAATGTGCCTGTTCGGTGTCGGCGAGCGTGCCGTCCAGGTCCCAGATCACGCCCACTGTCGGCTTCGTAGTCATCGCCTCTCCAAATCAACTTTGCCGTAACCCGGGTTGGTGTCACCGCCGGCCGCCGTTACGCACTTGACCCTCCCAATGTAGCGGAACCTCCCGCAATACCAAGATCGATGTACGCAAGGCGCCTGTTGTTCAACGACCTGGTATCTTTGCACTGCCTTACGTCGCACCGGACGCTGAACGTACTGAGAAGGCGGTCATAGGCTCAATAGATGGACCGGAGTTTGACGTGATGGATGCGACACGGCGCGTTGTCGTCATCGGAGATGTACATGGCCAGCTGGAGCAGCTGACCAGGCTGTTGCATGATGCCGGCCTGATAGACGACCAACGCAATTGGTCGGGCGGCACTGCGTCATTGTGGTTGACCGGGGATTTCTTCGATCGCGGTCCAGACGGCATCGGCGTTGTCGACCTCGTAATGCGCCTTCAGCGCGAGGCGCTTGCTTCCAGCGGCAAGGTCGCGGCCCTCCTCGGCAACCACGAAGTTATGGTACTCGCGGTCCGGCGATTCGGAGATCAGATCGTCAACGACATTGACGGTTACAGCTTTTATGACGTCTGGATCCAGAATGGCGGAAATGAGCACGATCTTGAGGCGCTGACCGAGTCCCACGCTGACTGGATCCGGAGCTTGCCCGCCATGGCCCTCGAGGCAGAACGCCTTCTGATGCATCCTGATTCGCTGATGTATAAGCGAATGGGTAAAACTATCGGCGCGGTTAACAACGCGGTTGCAGCGTTGCTGGAAGGCGATGCCATAGTCGCGTGGGATCGATTCATTCGAGATGCGGCGAAACGGAAGGCGTTTGTGGATTTGCAGCCCTTCGGCGCGGCCCTTGCGCGACACATGCTGCACCGGTACGGCGGTCGGCAAATTGTACATGGACACACGCCGATTACCGCCATGACTGGCGCGGAGCCAAGCAAGGTTACCCGGCCACTTCTGTATGCAAACGGGGCATGCATCAACATGGACGGTGGCATGTACTTAGGGGGGCCAGGCTTTTGGCATGAACTGACGCCAATGAAAGATGCCACCGACCTGGGTACCGCCGGATAGTTATGCCTTGTTGCACGGCAGCGCTACCAATGCAGCATCCATGCACATAACGAATGGATATGTAGACGGGAGTGTGTGGTAGCCTGATACTGTGAAATTTCCAGAGCGCGCCGTTCGAGGGCGTCTCCAATCGATATACGCATATCGGGATACCGCATGACTCAAATTGACCGTGTCTCTGTCCGCGCTCTCAAGCCAAAAGCGGGCGAGGTCGCCTCGATTCTTGCCGTGGCGGATCAGCTGGGCCGGGACGAGCTTGCACCCCGTGCGCAGGAAATGGACGAACGACGCGAGCCGCCCATCGAGAATTTCCAAGCTATGGCACGCGCCGGCATCCTCGGTATCACGGTTCCGGTCCAATTCGGCGGGCTAGGCGCGGACGGAGCAACGGTCCTGCAAGTTACGGAGACCTTTACACGATACTGTGCCGTCACCGCCTTTCTGTTGGTGCAACACACTGGGGTATGCCGATCTATCGCAGTTGGTGGCTCGCCAATCGCGGCCGACCTTTTACC
>JAQBPC010000472.1 GCA_028287725.1 Chloroflexota bacterium
ATCAACTCAGGTCGGTCCGCACCCACCTCAACGCTAGGGAGCGCGGACAGTCCGGCTGCCACGACCTCGGTAGGTTGTCCAACCACACTGCGGAGGAAATCGCTAATAAGCTCGGTGTAGAGGGACGCTGTGTAGTGTACTTTGGGGTGATCGGAGAGACCAAAGCCAAGAAGGTCGAGCGCGTATACGGTGTGGGATCGCGCAAGTGGCTCGACAACATACCGATACTCGTACGACGAAGCGGCAACGCCGATACCATGGATGAGAAGGAGCGGCGAGCCGTTGCCAAGTACCGTATAATGTATCGATCCATGCTTCCAGGTAAAACGCCGGGCGTCACCCGGCATTAAGGATTTCGGTTGGTGTGTTGTGGTGGAAAGTGCGCCGTTGAGCGCCACTAACGCACCAACAGCGGCGCTTCCCAGGGCTACGACTTGTCGGGCGCTCATAAGGGCCTTTTTCCGTGGTTCTTGCTGGCAAGTTACCATGCAGGTATCTTGGATTCTAGATGGTCACATCAGGACCAGTCAGTCAGGTGTGCGTACACCTAATCCCATTGTAACATGCAGAAATTCCCTTCACTGCGCTCGAAGTTATTTCGCCGAAGCGCTGCACGGGAGAGGAGCGCAACTCCATGTCCATGGATAATCGCCGTGGCCCTACTCAACCCAATTCAAATCAAAAAGGTAGGCCACCGGGTGGAATTAGGTTTTCAGTTTTATGGGTCGTCCTGCTAATTGCCCTAATCGTTGGTAATATCGTTGTCGCGCCGCTCCTGCAGGGTTCTGGTGGTGGTCATACATCCATCTCCTACTCCGACTTCCGCAGTTTCGTTAGCAAGGACACCGTCGCCTCTATCGTCAATCAAGGCGATATGATCACCGGAACATTTTATACGGGGCAGCAAGTAACTAACACGGATGGCAAGCCGGTCAGGACCACGGATTTCTCGACACGGCTGCCGACGTACATTGATACCAGTCTCGCTGGGCTGCTTTCAAGCCATCACGTCAACGTCTCGGCGAAATCGCCCGATGGAACCAGTCCTCTGCTTGGATTCCTGTTTAGCTTCGGTCCGGTGTTGCTGTTGATCGGCGGCTTTATCTGGTTGAGCCGTCGGGCGAGTAACCAGCAACAGGGCATCTTTGGATTCGGGCGTAGTCGAGCACGACTCTACGATAAAGAGCAGCCGCGGATCACCTTCGCCGACGTTGCGGGCGTGGAGGAATCCAAGGACGAGCTTGTCGAGATCGTCGATTTCCTGAAGAATCCGGCGAAATACCAGCGTTTGGGCGGAACTATTCCCAAGGGCGTGTTGCTCATCGGCCCGCCAGGCACAGGTAAAACTCTTCTGGCGAAGGCTGTCGCCGGCGAAGCAAATGTACCGTTCTATAACATGAGCGCCAGCGAGTTCGTAGAGATGCTCGTCGGTGTCGGCGCGAGTCGTGTACGCGATCTGTTTTCCCAGGCGAAGGCAAATGCGCCGTCAATCATCTTCGTCGACGAGCTCGACGCGGTAGGGCGGCAGCGCGGCGCCGGTCTCGGTGGTGGCAACGACGAGCGAGAGCAGACGTTGAATCAGCTGCTGACGGAGATGGATGGTTTTGACACGCGCCAAGCCGTTATTGTGCTTGCCGCGACGAACCGTCCCGACGTGCTGGACGCGGCGCTGCTCCGTCCTGGTCGTTTCGACCGGCGAGTGACCGTACAACGACCCGATCGCGCGGGCCGCGAAGCAATTCTGCGCGTGCACACACGTAATGTGCCGCTAAGCCCTGACGTCGATTTGACGGATATAGCTTCCATAACGCCTGGTCTTGTCGGCGCCGAGCTTCGCAACCTCGTGAATGAGGCAGCGTTGCTGGCGGCCCGCAAGAATCGCGACAGCGTCATGCGCGTCGATTTCAATGATTCGATGGAGAAGATAATCCTCGGTGTCGAGCGTCGGATAATGCTGAGCATCGAAGATCGCCGGCGCGTTGCGTATCACGAGGGCGGCCATGCTTTGCTCGGAGTGCTGATTCCAGGCTCTGACCCGGTGCGGCGTGTCACCATCGTCCCGCGCGGACAAGCGCTGGGCGTTACGTACCAGATGCCTCTGGATGACCGGCACAACTATCCTGAAGATTATCTGCGCTCGCGCATCATCGGCGCCCTGGGTGGGCGTGCGGCGGAAGAGATTGTCTTTGGTGTCGTGACCTCGGGCGCCGAGAACGACCTGAAGCAGGTGACGGAAATCTCACGGCAGATGGTCACCAAGTGGGGCATGAGCCATACTCTCGGGCTTGTCGCGTACGGCGGCTCGGATGACGAAGTGTTCCTTGGCCGCGAGTTGGCCACGCAGCGAAACTATAGTGACGACACGGCCGGCAAGATCGATGAAGAGATCAAGCGGATAGTCGACGACTGCTACAACCAGGCGGTCACCACGCTGCGCACGCACATAAAACAGCTCGACGTTCTGGCCGAGGCGCTCCTCGAGCATGAGTCGCTCGATGAGAATGAGATTCTCAAGATTGTCGGCGTCGAGTCGACAAGGATTCCGGAGGCGCCGCTGGAGCCTACTCCGATTGCCGGAGCTACGGTTACCGGCCAATAACCACTCACAGGCTAGTCCGTGAAGCATTCGAGCTGCGAAATGGCTAACCCGTAAGGGTTAGCCATTTCGCAGTTAATTCGATACTTCTCAATCCCTTAAGCGAAGGATTCCTACCCGCATGCAAGTGCCTCAGCTGACCATATTCGAACAGGTTGGTGGTGCAGCAACATTCATCCGCCTCGCTGACGAGTTTTACCGGCGTATCGATACGGATCCGGACATCCGCGGCATGTTTCCAGCCGATCTCACCGGCGCCAAAGAGCGGCTAGGGCTGTTCTTGATCCAGTACTTCGGCGGTCCGAGCACCTATTCCGAGCAGCGCGGCCATCCGCGTCTTCGGATGCGTCACGTGCCGTTTTCTATCGGCCAGGCCGAACGAGATATCTGGGTTGGCCATATGCTGGGAGCAATAGATAGCCTCGGCATTGAAGAACCCGCGCGAACCCAGATGATCGAGTACTTCGAGCGCGGCGCAACCTTCATGATCAATCGGGACGATAGCTAGGCCTCTCGTCCCGCGACAACCCAGTGACCGCCTCCCCGCTTCCGAAATAATTCTTCGTGACCGAATAGGGTATTCATAACGTCCGTGCGGGTGGCAATAGTGCCCCGCTCGTGCAGCCAGGCCAGCATCTGCGTGGTATTCAGGGCGCGCCCTTGAACGGTGAGCGCCTCGAGCAGTAGGTGCGATAGGTCGGGACCCTCGGTAGACCCCGGATCTCCGGCCACATCGGCGGCGGACGCGGCTGGTGGATCGTCTTGCTCCGAAGGCGTCGACCCGGCCTCGGCTTGCAGATTGTCGTAGAGACCGCCGAGCGTGGGAGCTGCAGGCTGCGCCGCCGACTGGCGCGTCTTCGTTGATGACGCGCGCTTCGAAGGCGCCAGTTGTGCGGCGAGCTCGGGCCAATACGCGGCGACCTGTTCGTGGCGGAGCGCTGGAAGTGCTTCGGTCGAGGCACGGAGCGCGCGCAATTCGGCCAGGTCACCAAGCAGCGCCGCCTGCGCCATTTGCTCTTCGGCTGTACATTGCGCCGGTGCGCGCCGCATCAAGGGCGATCGCAGCATGCGATCTAACAGTCCGTCGAGCAATGCGATGATCACAGATTGCTCGTCACCCCGACTTCCAGACACCGCTTGAGTTCCCGCCACTACTCTACTCCCTACCGACAGCGTTACATCCAACCTGCAATGGCAAGTATAGTGGCCGACCCGTCTCAGAGGAAACCAT
>JAQBPC010000487.1 GCA_028287725.1 Chloroflexota bacterium
CCTGCCCGGCGCCCGCCAGGGCCCGTGGGGCCAGGGCGGGATCGTAGTGGGCAAAGATACGAGCATAGAGCTCGCAGCGGACCAACAGGTCCTCGTGCTTCCCCTGGTCCACGATCGTCCCGCGCCGCAAGACCAGCACCCAATCGGCGGTGCGAATCTGCGAGAGCCGGTGGGTGATGAGCAGCGTGGTACGGCCCTGAGCCAGGCGCCGCATCGCCTTCTGGATTTCGTCCTCGGTGGCACTATCGATGGCGCTGGTCGAATCATCGAGAACAAGGATGCGCGGATCGGTCAGCAGCGCTCGTGCAATGGCGATGCGCTGGCGCTGACCACCCGATAAGGTCACGCCCCGCTCGCCCAACACAGTGTCGTACCCATCGCGGAAGTTCATGATGAAGTCGTGGGCCTGAGCGTCCTTGGCGGCCGCTTCGATCGCCTCGCGGCCGACGTTGTCTCCCAGGCCAAAGGCGATATTCTCAGCCACGGTTTTGGAGAACAGGAATATATCCTGCTCGATTGTGGAGATTTGGGACCGGAGCGCGTCCAGCTGCCAATCCCGCACGTCGATGCCGTCTATCAGCACCTGCCCCGCGCTCACATCATAGATGCGATTCACCAGCCGGGTGAGCGTGCTTTTTCCGGTCCCGGTCTGCCCAACGATGGCCACCGTTTGGCCGGGGCTGGCGCGGAAGCTGATGTCCTTTACCACCATGTCATTGCCGTAGCCGAAGCTCACGTGGTCGAACACCAGCTCACCGCGCATGGTTTGCTGGTAGCCGGCCTCATTCTCGTCCAGATCGGTCTCCTCGCGGATCAGCTCGAGGATCCGGTCCGAGGCGGCGACACCCATCTGAAACACGTTGAACGCGAAAATCGAGACAAATACTGGGAACCGGAACGCACCCATCAAGCCGAGAAAGGTGATGAGCCCGCCGACCGATAAGAGACCGCTGGAGACCAGGTACAAACCGTGTAACAGCCCGGCCGCCAGAGCGATGGCATATATCAACGGCGGTAGGTAGCGGCCCTGGACTAGCCCGTTCCGCACATAGAGATCGCGAAAGCTACGCGCGTTCGTCTCAAACTTCCGGCGCTCCTGCTCTTCCTGCGCGGTGGCCTTTACCAGCTCGATTCCCGTGACGGTCTCGGCAAGCCCGGCATTGAGCTGGCCAAAGCGGGCACGCATCTCGGTCGAGACCGGCTTGAGCTGTCGCATATACATGCGCAACACCACGATATACACGCCGGTGAAGATCAACGGGACAAGCAGGAGGCGCCATTCTAAGAAGCCAATAAAGATTGTGGGGATGACCAGGGCGGAAGATGAATCGAAGATGCTGTCAACGCCGGGCACGATCATATCGCTCAGCAAGCCGACGTCATTGGCGGCGCGGGCCATGATGTCGCCCACTCGCTGTCGATTATGGAACGTCTGGCTCTTCCCTAGCAGACTGATATAGAGCTCTTCACGCGCATCGCGCGCGAACCGCTTTCCCAGGAACTCGATCAGCGATCGTGCGCCCAGGTCGAAGATGCCCGTGCTTACCACGCTGGCAAGCAAGAGCAACGCCCCCTGTACAAGCTGCGACCGCGGGTCCCGGCTGTGCAAGACATCGCTAAAGGCCCGGCCCGTCACCACGGGGACGAAGCCCATGAAGATATTCGCTAACAGACTGCTTACTATGAACACCAGAACCAGCCGCTTGTATCGCAACAAGTGCGACGCGACCCAGCGCAGGGCGCCGTCGTGGTTGTAGTCATAGGCATCGGCGACTGTGAACTCGCGCTTAGCCACGCAAGGATCTCCGTGGAGTAATCGGTAATGACGAGGAAACGGGCAGCATGTATCGCCCGTCGAATTCCTACATCGGTAGGTCCCGTGACTGTAGCTTATGCAAACTGCGATGTCAAGACGATTCTTACAGAGTGTTACCTACTTTATAGAGGGATTATAAAGCTTGATTCTTGTACCCTAAGTCGAGGCGCCGCAATATTTACGCGTTTCCAGCGTCGAGTTATTGCCGGTTTTTATTCTGCGGGTCAAGAGGCACAAACTGTGCAGCGCATGTCCATGGAGCGCCGTGCCTGGCGTGCGGTTTCCAGCGAGAATCAAGACTTCGTTAAGACAGCTTATGATTTGTTTAGGTTTGTTTAGGGTCTGTTTACGAGTCAGGCATTAGGCCGAGGGCAGGCACGGATTCATTCGAATGGCTGACGTTTGTCCACGCTGGATATCCCATACTTTACCGGAAGTCACCAGGGCCGGTTACCGGCGGAAGGGTACGGGCTGACACCCTTCCGACCCGGCAACAGTGGGTAGAAGCCCACACGAGCGATCCCCTGCTGTAATGATGCCAGAGGTGCGTTCATCATGCGTCCAGCCAGCATGCCCTTGGTCGGCCGAGCGCGATCTGGGTGACCCGCCGGGGTACGGCTTGTGACCAAGCCTGGCTCCCACCGTCGACAGAAATGGCGGCGTGTTGAAAAGCATGCCGAAAGAAAGGTCATTGTTGTGATGGCTTGCGACATTCTCTGCTTTTCGCACCTTCGCTGGCATTTCATGTATCACCGACCGCACCACCTCATGAGCCGCTACGCGAGAGAGCGCCGAGTCTTCTACATCGAGGAGCCCATTCAGCATAGGGGGCCATCGCGCCTGCAGATCAGCAGGTCGAGGGAGGGCGTCACCGTCGTCGTTCCGAACGTTCCTCCGGGCCTGGTACGGGAACAGGTCGATGCCATTCAGCGACATCTACTTGCCGGCCTGTTGAAAGAGCACGAAATCTCCTCCTTCATCACCTGGTTCTACACACCAATGGCTGTGCCGCTGACCCGCGAGCTCCAGCCGCTGGCCGTAATCTACGACTCCATGGATGAGCTAGCGCTCACGTCGCCGGCGCCGCCCAAGCTCCAAGACTGCGAGCGAGAGCTGTTTGCTCGTGCCGACCTGGTATTTACCGATAGTCAGAGCATGTACGAGAGCAAGCGGCCTTTCAGCCAGAATGTCACTGCATTCCCAAGCAGCGTGGATCCCGATCACTTCAAGCACGCTCGCGGCGATCTGCCGGAGTTTGGCGTTCCGCGGGGTGTGCCAAGGCCAAGGCTTGGTTACCACGGCGCCATCGACGAACGGCTAGACTTCTCCTTAGTGGCAGGTATTGCCGATGCAAGGCCCGATTGGCAGCTCGTGCTTGTCGGACCAGTGCGGACGAGCCAGCTGGAAAAGCTGCCTCGTCGACCCAATATCCACTATCTGGGACCAAAGCCATACGGCAAGTTACCTGCGTACCTCGCGCACTGGGACGTAGGCATCTTGCCGTTTGCATTGAATGAGGCAACCCGCTTCATCAGCTCTACGCAAACGCTCGAGATTCTGAGTGCCGGTAAACCGGTTGTCGCTACCAATATCCGCGACGTCGTGGAGCCCCATGGTCGCCAGGGTCTGGTCCAGGTCGCGGATACGCCGGAGAGTTTTGTAGACGCCGCCGCCGGAGCCATGGGCCCGCAACAGCGTTCCTGGGATATCGCCGTCGACGCCCTGCTGGCAACAACGTCGTGGCAACAGACGTGGGACCACATGCAGGCATTGGTTACCGCCGCCACGGTGAGGCACGCGTGGCAAGGGCCTACGGACGGTCGGCCCGAACAGCTGCAGCCCGCTGAAAGTAACGCAATCCAGTTTGGCAGAAGCAGTGCCGGCGTGGGCACCGCGGTAGGACGCGGCCGGCCGCGCGTGGGAAACGACGAGGCCGAGTAAAGCACGCAGTCACAGGTTCTCCGCGTCGAAAGCATCCTGCGTTCGGCGACGGCAGCTAGTTACAGCTACGCCACGGCGTGTTATTGTGGCATTACTGTGCGAGTAGAGTACAGGCGCCACGCCAATGCGAAACGACGAACCTGCTGTATTCTGGCCGGCCGACCGTACCCTCTTCCAAGAGGGACAACCATACAATCCGCGATTTGACCTGCGGACTGACGCTGTAATCGTCTATGGCATCGACGAGAGCTTACCCACGCGGATAGTCGATTGGCGGGCGCGTGGTTACCATGTTCACCTGATGACCGGCCTTGCCTGGGGCGAGTACCAGGACTATCTCCTTGGTCGCTGGGACGGTCAGGTCCACTGGGATAATGCGCAACGGCTCGCCGATGGAACGCCAAAGCAGCATGGGCAGGACATTCCTTACATGGTGCCGTGCGAGTCGTA
>JAQBPC010000500.1 GCA_028287725.1 Chloroflexota bacterium
CTGCCCAGGATGCTACCCTATTGGAGTTAAGCTCCCAACAATACGGGTTGTAACGTCGGGTGTCCGTCTGCAGTCCTCCGAAGGCGTAGCGAGCAAATCCCGCAAGAATTGAAACCGCAGACTGAGCGATTTTCCATAAACGCGCTCTGAAATTGAGCGCGACGAACGAGAGAAAGGCAAGCTGAGTGCCACGCGACGCACGCCTGCTACTTTTCTCTCAGTTCTTTGGCTCGCTGCCGATTGGCACGCTACTCGTCTTCTTTCCGCTCTACATGCACGACATTGGCACCAAATCAATCCTTATCGGTGGATTAATCACCGGTGCGGGTATTGGCTCGTCGCTGCTGCTCATGGCGATTGGGCCGCTCGCAGATCGATTCGGACGCCGCGAATTCCTCATAGCGGGCACGGCCCTGCCCACTGCAGGCTTGTGCATATTCACCATGACTACAAATACTGGATGGCTTGTGGTAGCCAGCATGCTAGGCGGCGTGGGCTTTTCCGGAGGCATGGGCGGTGGCCTGGTGACAGCAACATTCAATCCGATGTTGGCAGGTCTGGTTGAGCCACGCCGCCGGACTTTGGCGCTCAGTTATGCCGAAGTTGCCTGGGTGACCGCATTAGGAGCAGGTGCTCTTCTTGCCGGAGCTCCAAGCTTAGTAGCGCAGGCGGGCATTCTGACCCCTCTAGCCGCGGATCGTGCACTGTTCATTCTCTGCGTCATATCGAGCCTCGCCGCCACAATCCTGCTGCTCCCAGTTGGCAAGGAGCGCCATCCGATCAAGCAGGCACCAGGTGCGCCCCGCCACGGTGGCAGGCGTCAAGGTAAGCTACCCAGAGGACTCATAGCGCGATTGGCGGTGTTCTTCACCTTACAAGGCCTTGGCCTTGGCATGGTCGTGCAACTCCTTCCCCTATGGTTCGCACTTCGCTTCAACACGTCAGCAGGAGCCATAGCGCCTCTGTTTTCTGCCGCTCAGCTCGTGGGATTCCCACTGGTGTTGCTAGTGCCGTATCTGGCAAAGAGATTTGGGGTAGCCACGCTCATCCTGGTTGTGGCGATAACGAGCACGGTGCTGCTTGCCGGTTTACCCATTGCTACATCGTTACCTCTCGCAGGGGCGCTCTTCATTGCACGATCTGGCTTCGTTTCAATGCAGTGGCCGGCTCAGCACTCATTTCTACAAGGCGCCGTGGATCCAAAGATCAGGGCAACGGTCACGAGCATAACGCTCGGATGTTGGAGCACGGCGAATGCTGTGGCTCCGTTCTTCGCGGGGTATCTCTTCGATCGCAAGTTGCTGTCATTACCCCTCGTCCTGGGAGTCTCGTGCTACGGCGCTGCTGCGCTCTGGTTCTTACTCACGCTTCGGCACATCCCATTGCCTGAAGAACAAGACGAAGCGACGAGCCCAGGACTGATGGAGATAGGGGTGGCCACCGCCGGCTGAGCAAACCGCGCTCCGGTTGGCACCTCTAGTCGCAAACGGCGATATAGTCCTAGCTAGTAAGCTGCAACATGCAACGTGGGAGGATTGTATGGCCGCCTCAACATGGCCTGGGTTTTCCGGAGAAGGAACCTGGTATAAGGGCAACCTTCATTGCCACAGCACGGAGTCGGATGGCGACAGATCACCCGCCGATGTGACCAGATTTTATAAGTCACGTGGCTACTCATTTATTACCCTTTCCGACCATCGACGAGTCACGGATATCAGCGACCAAGCCAGCGACGGCTTTCTGCCGATCGGCGGCATGGAAATCGATGGCAACCACGCGCTGACCGGCGGTCCGTTCCATATGCTGGCGATTGGCCTCCATGCTTTGAACGCGCAGCAGCCCGGACTGGAGCTTCCCGAGCTACTCGATGCCATCGCGGCGGATGGAGGCATCAGCATTTTCTGCCACCCATACTGGCTCGGCACTTGCGCAACCGATCTAGAAAACCTTGATCGGTGCGTCGGAGTTGAAGTGTTTAACGCGAATTGCGAGGTCGAAATTGCCAAAGGCTACTCGACCGAATGCTGGGACGACACATTGCAGCGTGGTATGCGATTCTTTGGCTTCGCTCACGACGACGCTCACTGGCGCTCGGACGACTTTGGCCGCGCTTGGATACTTGTCCGGGCCGCGAAGCTCGATGAGGCCAGTATCCTGCAGGCGATTCGAGACGGCGTGTTTTACAGCAGCAGCGGTCCTATTATCGAAAGTCTCGGCATCGACAATGGCACGGTGACAGTAACTTGCTCACCAGTTGCGGCCATCCACTTCGTAGGCGATACGCGATACGGCCAGCGCACGGCCGCCCCGGTTGGCGAATCGATCACCTCGGCAGAGTACAAGCTTGATGGTCGGGAGCGGTATTTGCGCGTTGAGTGTGTCGCATCGGACGGCAGCCGAGCGTGGAGTAACCCAGTCTGGTTCGTTTGACGCACGGAGCGCCAGTTGAGCCTCAAATTAACTGCCGCAAGTACCAGCGAAGGAACGCGTCCAGATTGTATTCCCGCATCTCTGAGAGCGGCCCCGGCCTATATGCGGATGAGTTAACGCCCTTTTGAACCCGCGCACAGAGTTCCCAATCCTGCTCAGAAGTTAACTGCCAGAAGGGCAGGAGGCGGTCGAGCGAATAGTCGACTCCCTCCCGCGCATCTTCGTGGACGAGCCAGGTCACGCGCACGTGCGTCCGGTCAATACCCGCCGGCAACAAGCGCGTAGTCACCGCGTGATCGCAGCTTGCATGGCTCCAGAAATTTGGCAGCGTTCTCATGCGGAGCACGCCCACATTCGGATCGCGATACGCTCCCATCATGGGTGCGACTCGCCGTCCATCGAGCGACTCGCTCTCGAACCCTTCCGCCATGACAGTGCGGTTGGCTGAGAACCAGATATTGTGATCTGCATCAGGGAATGCCGCGAGCCCGCCCTGGCGATGGTTCAAAGTGATGCCGTCATGCTCCCAGGCGGCCTCCGTTCGCTCGAGCGCCTGAGTCAAACGCTGTTGGATGCGCTCGGAGCCATGTCCGTCTTCATAGATGTCGAAGTTGGACTTGATGTACTCAGGATGGTTGACGCTGCAGTGGTAGCACTCGCGATTATTCTCCCAAACAATTTTCCAGTTAGCCCGCACTTCGTAATCGACGAAGGTAGCGACCTTCGCACGGTCAAATCCTTGGGGCCGCGCGTACGGGGCCATGAGATCAGATGCAGGCGCGAATGTTGGAGGTACCTCCGCGAGCGAAACAAATAGTAGCCCGGCACACTCTTCGGTGTGCACCATGCGAAGCCCAAGTGTCGCCTTGTCCATATCGTCTTGCATGCCGTGGCAGCTCAAGAGGTCGCCGCGCTGAGAGAATGTCCATTGGTGGTATGGGCACGCCAGGGCACGGCTGCGGCCACTATCTTCAGCGCACAACAGCGTACCGCGGTGCGTACAGAGATTATGGAACCCCCGGATGACACCGTCGTCACCACGGATAAGCAGCAAAGGATCCCCGTCCACGGTGATGGTAAACCATTCGCCGGCTTGTCGAATTTGGCATGCATGACCGGCGAAGACCCAGCCGCTACGCCAGAGTGTCGTCATTTCATGCGCGTAAAGCATCTCGTCATGGTAAAAGGCGCGAGGCAGGCCGTGCCCAGGCAATCTTGATGCAACTAATTGTTCGATATGACCGGCACGTGTATCGAATTGAATCATGGTCACGGCACCTCACAAGTTCGGATAACTCACTTCGCACAGCTCGGTTGGCATTAACCAATTAACGTCGTGGAACGACGATGGCCGGCGAATCATCAAGGGCAATGTGGCCGATCATCTGTTGGGCGGACTCGAACCTCATGATCTTTGTTCTACCAGTCTCATAATATATGGCCCCATAGGTGCGTAAATTGACGCGGTGCATTTGTGATGCTAGAGTGCCGTTTAGTGATTGACAGCTTGTCTTGAAATCTTGGACAAGCACTTTTATCTTGTCACACTGACAACAGATCGAGTCGCCGTTGGTGGCGCATTGGCGAACATACCGACCGGTGCACGCGATGTACGCCGCAGACCAAGCTTTGTGGCAATGGAAACCTTATTCCGGCGTCACCGCCGCCGCGACGGTTGCCGCTAAAGGATTTAACGAAGACTTAACACGGCCTTATGCAAGACTTAACGCGAGCATTACTATGATGGAGTGGACATTGAGCGTGGGCGCTTGCTGTCATCAGCGCGTGTAGGTTCGAAGGTTGTTTTTCGAAGGGTCGAGAATATTGCCAAACGCGAGCGCAGGTTACGCGCCGGTCGGTAATCCCCATGAAGGGCCGAAAGTCTCGTGGTATTCGCTTAGCTAACATCGTGTCTCATCCGGTTCTCTATCTATCTTTTTGAAAAGGCGATTTCGGGAGGACACTAATAGCATGGGCACCAAACAGATGGATCGCCGCGAGCTCCTTAAGCGGGGTGCGCTCGGCGGCATTGGCCTCGCGGGCCTGGGTACGTTCATCGACTCATTCGATATGGCCAAGGCCATGGCGCACAGCGCCGATGCTGCGGGCGGCATCGATCCGATGCTCGTCTCGGCGGCCAAGAAAGACGGACATCTCAACGTAATCACCTTGCCGCGAAACTGGGCCAACTACGGCGAGCTGATGGATACTTTCCACTCGCGCTACGGCATTTCAATCGCCGACGCTATCCCGGATGGCAGTTCCGCACAGGAGATTCAGGCGATCACCAACCTCAAGGGTCAGAACCGTGCGCCTGACGCGGTCGACGTGTCGCCGGCATGGGCGGCAAAGGGTACCGCGCAGTCACTCTTCATGCCATACAAAGTAGCAACGTGGGCCACTATACCCAGCAACATGAAGGAGCCCACCGGCCTCTGGACCGGAGACTACTATGGTGTACCTGCTTTCCTCTCGGTCAACAGTGTGGTAAAGCATGCACCGAAGGATTGGGCGGACCTGCTCAGCCCGACCCTACGTGGCAAGGTGGCCCTCGGAGGCGACCCCCGCCAGGCCGGCGAGGCCTTCGGCGCGGTGTTCGCGGCTGCGCTGGCAAATGGTGGCTCGCTGGACAACATCGAGCCGGGTATTGAGTTCTTCTCCAAGCTCAAGAAGGCAGGTAACTTCAATCCGACGTTTGCACTGAATGCGAACGTCGCCAAAGGCGCGACTCCAGTCGCGATCCGCTGGGATTACCTTCTGCTCGCGGCGCGCGACGTGTTCAACGGCAACCCTGCCGTCACAGTGACCATTCCCAAGAGTGGCCACTATGCGGGATATTATTGCCAGGCAATCAACAAGTCCGCGCCGAATCCAAACGCAGCCAAGCTCTGGCTGGAATATTTGTATTCCGACGAGGGTCAGCTAGGATTCCTCAAAGGCTACACGCATCCTGTCCGATACCCTGATCTTGCCAAGCGGGGCAAAATTCCGGCTGCACTTGCCGCCAAGCTTCCCGCAGCGGACGCTTACAAGAACGTCAGCTTCGCGACGGCCAAGCAGATTGCCGCGGCTCAGACCATTCTCGCGGCGCAATGGGGCCCCAAGGTCACCGGAAGCTAAATTCGAAGCTGCTCGCACCGAGATAGGCCAGCGTATTTCACTGGCCTATCTCGCTTATCTTTAATGCATGTAGCGGATCGACCGCGGCCAACGGAGAATCCATGGCACAGGTCACGGGAGAAGTCACAACGCCCTCAAGTGGCTCTGTTCGCCCTTACCCGGGGCGTACCGGTATTCCTGTGCGGCGAAGGCTCTCATTCACCTGGCTTCCGGTCGTGCCGTTCTTTTTGTATGTTGCGCTGTTCTTATTGCTGCCCGCGCTGTGGTTAATCGTTGGAGCGTTCCAAACCAACTCCGGTAGCTTCACGACAAGCAATATCCAGGGCCTCTTCCATAGCGACATCATTGCGGCGTATAAGACCAGTATCGAATTAAGCGCGGCCACCGCGCTCACCGGTGGGTTGTTCGGTCTTTTTGTGGCGTATGCGGTTGTGAAGGATGAAGCGCCTCGCTGGCTGCGACCGGTACTCTCTACTTTTGCCGGGGTGGCCGCTAACTTCGCGGGCATTCCTCTTGCCTTCGCGTTTGTTGCAACGCTCGGGACCACCGGAGTCATCACGGGGTTCTTGGCCAGCCACGGTGTAGATATCTACCAGAACGGATTCACACTCTATTCCTTCCTCGGCCTGACCCTTGTGTATACGTATTTCCAGATGCCGCTGATGCTGCTGGTAATCAGTCCTGCGCTCGACGGACTGCGACGCGAATGGCGGGAAGCCGCCACCAGCCTCGGCGCCAGCCCGACTCAGTTCTGGCGATGGGTGGGTCTACCAATCCTGTGGCCGTCGCTGCTGGGTGCAGTCGTCCTTCTCTTCGGCAGCGCCTTTGCGGCATATGCGACGGCAGTCGCACTCGTCGGAACGCAGATTAACCTCGTGCCGATAGTCATCGGCCGCATCCTCTCAGGGGACTTTGCCGCTGATCCGCAGCAAGCCAATGCGCTTGCCGTTGGCATGATCGTGATTATTGGCGGCGTCATGGTGCTGTACGCGCTGCTCCAGCGACAGTCAAGTAAGTGGCTTCGATGAAGAGGGCTCGCCTCAACCCGTGGGATATATTCTGGCTAGTGCTCGCCGCGCTGTACTTCCTGGTGCCGTTGTATGGCACTGTGGAATTCAGCTTGGAGACAGGCGCCGGCAAACATGGCTTCCATGCTTATCAACAGATACTGCAGCAACAGGATTTTAGGGACACTTTTCTTCTGTCGTTCAAGCTGGCATTGGGAACTGTGGTCATTAGCACCATCCTGATGGTTCCAACGGTGTTCTGGGTACACCTTCGACTGCCGAAGCTACGCCAGATGATGGACTTTATCGCGGTATTGCCATTCGTGGTGCCGCCAATTACTCTCGCCATCGGAATTTTGCGGCTCTTCAACGCGGCCGGCGGGGTAACGTCCGGGCCCGCTTCGTTTTTTGTTGGGCGGCCGGCGTACTGGCTAATCAGCGGACCCCAAATTCTGGCGCTGTCCTACGTGATACTCGCCCTACCGTTCACCTACCGCTCGCTCGACGCCGGTTTGCGCGGAATAGACGTGCACACGCTCACGGAAGCAGCCCAAAGCCTCGGTGCGGGTTGGGTAACTGTGCTTGTTCGCGTGATGCTGCCCAACCTGCGTTTTGCAATACTTTCGGCAGCCTTTTTGACCATCACCCTTGTGATGGGCGA
>JAQBPC010000528.1 GCA_028287725.1 Chloroflexota bacterium
TTCGCGGTACTTCTGTGGCACCAGGCGCATAGCCTGATCGTGAATCCTATGGCCGTCCAGAACCATATAAATGGACATGAAGAGGCACACCAGCGCATCGAGCAGCAGGTTGGCAATACTACTGGCAATGGCAAGCGTACGGGACAGGAGGTCACCACCCTGTGCCTGTAAGGTCGACACGATCTTGCTCTGGGACGAGGCTAGGTGCACAACCAAACCATGCTCAGCAAGCACACGGTCCGCGTCGACAAGCCGCTGCTGAATTAGCGCGTTCTGCGCCGGCAGATGTGCAACCGCGTCGCTAAGCTGCCGGACAACTGGACCAAACAGGAGGTAGCCGCCGCCGAGCAGCACGCCGGCTATACCCGTGTAGGCGAGAAGTACCGCGGCCGGCCGCCACATAAAGCGATTCAGCCGATTCACAAGCGGCGAGATGGCATACGCAAGTAATGCCGCGCAACCGATCAACACGAATACCGTGCGAAACCGGTCGAACACCTGCCACGCTACGTACAGCAGAAAAACAGCACAGACGCCACTGATCAGTACACGCGTGAGGTAATCCAGGCGCTCTCTCGACACTGTCGTGGCACCTCCTGTTACCAGAGGGGGCGCTACCGGCTGAGCTGTTTCCCAAATGCGCCACCAAGCTTCCCATTCAGGGTATGACCAGTGCGCCCCAGAGTCAACGTGTCCAGCCTGCCGCCTCGAACGGCGCAGTTCGTGTATGCCTACGACATCACGTACAATAGAAGGGAAGAGAAAACTAGGGCAGGTTCCGATTGTGCGCCAGTCGAAGGAACCAAGCGCAGGCTCCTGAAACCTTAAGAAGGTTTGCGGAGCGCTCTCAACGGTCGCCCGAAAGGAAGTTGCCAGCGTGGCGAAAAGCCTTGAAGTCTACGATGCCATCCCCGAAAGTGCCATGGTAATCGTCGCCCACCCAGATGATGCGGAGTTTATGGTAGCCGGCACTATTGCACGCTGGGCCAAAGCCGGTTCACGAATTGTCTACTTGCTTGTAACGGATGGTGACAAAGGCACGAGCGATCCAAACGTTCGGGGCGAGGATCTCGCGGCGCTGCGCAGGCAGGAGCAGGAAGCTGCAAGTGCTATTGTCGGTGCAAATGCTGTCGAGTTTCTACACTACGAAGACGGAATGGTTATTCCATCGCTCGAATTGCGTAAGGATATTGCGCGGGTCATCCGCAAGCACAAGCCAAAGGCAGTAGTGTGTCAGGATCCGACGCGCTATTACAGCGGGCGCGGGTACATCAACCATCCCGATCATCGCGCGGTCGCCGAGGCCGCATTAGGCGCGATTTATCCGGCGGCACGCGACCGCCTGACGTTCCCAGAGCTGCTTAAAGAGGGCCTTGAGCCTCACAAGGTGCAGGAAGTGTTCATCGGCTTCACCGAGGATGAAGACTTGATCGTGAACGTCTCCGACACCATTGGCCTGAAGGCAGAGTCGCTCAAGGCGCATAAGAGTCAGGTTGGGGATTGGGAGCCTCTTGACATGCTCTCTGAATGGGCCAAGGGCGCCGCCGAAGGGCAAGACTTTTCGCACGGCGAGACGTTCAGATACCTCAAGCTTGATGAACTTTAGCGTGGCTTCCAGTACTCAGGCAGATCGACATCCACAGGTCGGCGGCTTGCCGTGCGTCTATAGCGGCAAGGTCCGCGACACCTATGCCGCTGGAGAAGACCGGTTGCTGCTGGTTGCCAGCGACCGCCTCTCGGCCTTCGATTGCATCCTGCCCACCGGAATTCCGAATAAGGGCCGGGTCTTGACACAGCTCTCGGCATTTTGGTTCGGGCTCACAGCGGCAGACGTGCCGAACCACCTGATTAGTGTCGACTGGGATGTGATTGCTCGGGAAACCGGGTTGGATCCATCCCAAGCCCAGCTGAAGGGTAGATCGTCGCTGGTAAAGCGTGCCCAACGACTTGACGTCGAATGTGTGGTGCGCGGCTACCTCGCCGGCTCAGGATGGGTTGAGTATTGCGAGCATGGCACGCTGGCCGGAGTGCCGCTTCCCAAGGGCCTTCGAGAGTGCGATGCGTTACCAGAACCGGCATTTACACCGGCCATCAAAAACGACGAAGGGCACGATGAGAACATCAGCGTGGCCCATTTGATCGAGCTCGTTGGAGCGGACGTAGCGACTGAGCTCGAAGTAACGAGCCGCGCAATTTACGATCGGGCACGAACATATGCGCTACAGCGCGGAATCATCGTGGCGGATACGAAGTTCGAATTTGGCCTGGTACAGGGGAAGCTCATCCTGATAGATGAGTTGCTCACGCCTGACTCTTCGCGCTTCTGGCCGGTTGAGCAGTATAAGCCCGGTGGCGCTCAACCTAGTTTTGATAAGCAACCCGTGCGTGACTTTCTCGTTGCCAGTGGCTGGAATCGCATGCCGCCCGCGCCGGCCCTCCCCGACGAAGTTACGGCGGCTACGGAAGCGCGGTATACAGCCGCGTATTCACTACTAACAGGACGGCAAATAGATGGTTGATCGCGATACGATGACCGACTTCACGATCGATGTGCGGGTTAGCCTGCGACCGGCAGTGCTCGACACACAGGGCAAGGCGATATTGCGGGGCCTCCATGCCATGGGCTTTGACGCGATTGCCGAGATTCACGCCGGCAAATTCTTTCGTATGAAGGTCCGGGCACAAAACGCCGAAGAGGCGGTCGAGGAAGCACGCTCCGCGTGTGAGCGATTGCTCAGTAACCCTGTCATTGAAACGTACTCACTTGAACTAGCAGATGGACTATCAACGTGAAATGGGCCGTGGTGGCGTTTCCAGGCACGAACTGCGAAGAGGACACGCGGTACGTTCTTGCCAATCAATTCGACCAGGATGTTCGCGTTGTGTGGCATCACGAGTCTGAGCTAGGGCCAGTCGATGCTGTCGTGCTGCCCGGCGGCTTTGCGCATGGCGATTATTTGCGGTCTGGAGCGATCGCGCGCTTTTCGCCAATTATGGATGCCGTCAATAATCATGTCGCCAAGGGCAAACCCGTGCTTGGCATCTGTAACGGCATGCAGGTACTGACAGAGGCCGGATTGCTCCCCGGCGCTATGTTGCGTAACGACAGCCTCGAGTTTCGCTGCCAGTGGGTGAACCTTCGGGTCGAAACGAGAAACAACGAGTTTCTCGGATCAACCGAGCCAGGGACAGTCCTGCGCATCCCTATCTCGCACGGCGAAGGACGCTATCACTGTGATGCCGAGGACCTGCGTGCCATGGAGCGGGGTGATCAAATAATGCTTCGCTACTGCACGGCGGGCGGCGCGGTCGACGAAACGGCAAACCCGAACGGCTCAATCGACAATATTGCCGGTATACGCAACGCGTCCGGCACCGTGTTCGGCTTGATGCCGCATCCAGAGAGAGCATGTGACCCACTGCTTGGCGGTAAGGACGGGCAACTCATCTTCGCAGCGATGATCGAGGCAATGCATGACTGAAATGAAGCCCGATGCGGCTCTTCTTCGAACTATAGGACTGAGCAGCGCGGAATACGACCGCATCCTCGAGCTTCTCGAGCGAACCCCCACTGAAGTCGAGCTTGGCATGTTCGGCGCCATGTGGTCGGAGCACTGTGGCTATAAGAACTCGCGACCATTGCTGAAGCGCTTCCCGAATTCAGGACCCGGTGTGTTACAGGGACCAGGCGAGAATGCCGGCGCGGTGAGCTTGGGTGGTGGCTTGGCGCTCGTACTGAAAGTTGAAAGCCACAACCACCCCAGCGCAATCGAGCCATATCAGGGCGCGGCAACAGGCGTGGGCGGCATCCTTCGCGACATCTTTACGATGGGCGCGCGGCCTATCGCTATGCTCGATTCACTACGATTCGGACTGCCGTCGAGCGTACCGGGTTCCAACACGAACCAGGAGGACGACGCGCGCTTGCGTCATTTGTTCCACGGCATCGTCGCCGGTGTCGGCGGCTACGGCAATTGCATGGGTGTGCCGACCGTCGGGGGCGAGACGATCTTCGAGCCATGCTACACCGGAAACCCGCTGGTAAATGCGATGTGTGTCGGTGTGGTCGAAGAATCGAAGATCGTGCGGACCCATGCCGGATCGCCGGGTAACCTCGTTGTCCTCGTAGGCGCCGCCACGGGACGGGACGGTATCCACGGTGCAACGTTTGCCTCCGTTGAGTTGGATGAGAAATCGGATGAGCGGCGGCCTGCCGTGCAAGTTGGCGACCCGCTCACCGAAAAGCTACTGCTCGAAGCGTGTCTGGACTTGCGCGATCGCCAGCTTGTCGCGGGCATGCAGGACCTCGGCGCCGCCGGCCTGACGAGCTCCACCGTGGAGATGGCTGACAAGACCGGTACCGGCATCGAGCTTGACCTCTCATTGGTGCCTCGCCGCGCTCCAGGCATGACTCCATACGAGCTGATGCTGAGCGAGAGCCAGGAACGCATGCTGGTTGCCGTCGAGCCTGCGAAGCTCGGCGAGGTTGAAGCGGTGCTCGACCACTGGGAGCTGCCACATGCGGTCATCGGCATAATAACCGCGGATGGCCAGATGCGCGTTCGAGATGGTGCGACGGTCGTTGCCGATGTACCGGTCAAGCTCTTTACCGATGGTTGCCCGGTCTATATCCGGGAGGGCCGCGAGGACGAGGAGCTACGCGCTGCACGGGAGCTGCCACTGGACATTGCTGACGATAAGTCCATTGGTGATGCCTTGCTCGCACTGCTTGCACACCCGAATATCGGGAGTAAGTTACCCGTTTGGCAACAATACGATCACATGGTGCAAACCAACACCGTCGTTGCCCCGGGCAGTGATGCCGCGGTGCTGCGTCTGAAGGGCCGAAACGACGCGATTGCGCTGGCGATTGATGGCAATGGCCGCCGATGCCAGTTGGAGCCGTACTCCGGTGGTGCGCTGGCAGTGCTTGAAGCGGCACGGAATATCGCGTGCGTCGGCGCGCGTCCACTGTGTGTGACAGATTGTCTGAATTTCGGTAATCCTGAGAAGCCCGGCGTCTATTACCAGCTAGAGCAGGCGATCATGGGCATGGCGGATGCCTGTCGCGCCCTCGGTATCGCGGTAGTGAGCGGAAACGTAAGCCTCTTTAACGAGAGCCAAACGGGCGCGATTTACCCAACGCCGGTGGTGGGCATTGCCGGCCAGATCGACGACGTTACACGCGTGTGCACGCCAGGATTCAAGCAAGAGGGCGACGAAATTTGTCTGCTCGGCGCGGGGGGCGTCTCAGTTGCCGGCAGCGTCTACGCCCAAATGCAGGGACTCCCAGTATCTGGTCACCCGGCGCCACTTGATATTGAGCTGGAATGTCGAGTTCAGACGGTATGCCGTCAGGCGATAGAGCAGGGCATGCTCAGCTCAGCGCATGACTGCAGCGATGGCGGACTGGCTGTAACACTCGTGGAGTCCGCCTTGGCGGGAAACATTGGTGCGTCAATCGATCCCTTGCCCGATGCAATCCCGGCGAATATTGCGCTGTTCGGTGAAGGACCGGCGCGAATCATTGTAAGTCTGCCGGCACATAAAGCGGACAAGTTGGCCGCCCTGGCGGAGTCCAACGGCGTGCCGCTAACGCGGTTA
>JAQBPC010000542.1 GCA_028287725.1 Chloroflexota bacterium
CACAGCCGAGCTTCCGGAGTCGCAGCACGCGCCTATCCCGATGTGCGAATCGATTGGCATGGCGAGCTGTTGGCCTAGCCTGGTTCCAGACCGCCGATAGATCCGCAGATACGTTGTGCTCGGCGAGCCTGAACCAGAGAGGGTTACCGTGTAGCGGATCCCAAGATCGCCTGAATTCAATCCGCTTGAAAGCACGGCTCCGTTCGCGACGCTTCCCGCAAATGAAGACTCTTGCAGTAACCCTGACGATGTCAGAACCTGCCAGCGTGAGCCTGCGCCCCGTACCTCCGCAACCTCAACTCGACCCTGGTCGTCGGGATAGCCACCGCTGGACGGCCGGCAGCGAACGGTGATGACTACAACCTGGGCAAATAGACCCAGGGCAGGGCTCGGTGCTCTTGCCACAATCGCGGCCCGACACGCGAGCGATCCGTTGTAGCGGTACGAGGTGTACGGAATCGTAGGTGTTCCGTGTGGGAACACCGCGCGAAGAATTGCCTCGTCCGCTAGGGCGTTGGATGCGCCGCTGGAAGGCGCAACCATTAGGTACGACAGGATCGCTACCAGGCTCAGCAGTACTCTCACACTTCGATGGTAGCCATTTTTGAGGTGGCATGTATGCTACGATTACAGGACGATGCCAAAGCTTGCAAACCCCACACTCCCCGGCCCTCCGGCTGAAAACGTCATCTCACTGCGCATTAAAACATTGGGCCGCGTACCGTACGACGAGGCTCTTGCTGAGCAGCATCGACTGCATGCAGCGCGTCTGATGGAGACCGGGACCGATACGCTATTGCTGTTGGAACACCCGCACGTGTACACACTAGGCCGCAACTCCGACCCCCGGCATGTTCTGGTTTCAGAGGCGTTCCTCCAAGAGCGCGGTGCAACGATCGCGCATAATGAGCGCGGCGGCGAAGTTACCTATCATGGGCCTGGCCAGGTCGTCGCTTATCCGATCATTCTTCTTCGTGCGCACGAGCGAAGTATTACTTTACTTGTGCAACGAATGGAGACTGCGATTGTGCAGACCCTCGCCGATTTTGATATTGAGGGCTCGCCGTTGCCTGGCGATCATGGCGTATGGGTCGACGGCCGCAAGATCGCCAGTATCGGCATGGCGGTGCGCCGATGGATAGTGCTGCACGGTATGGCGCTGAATGTGGACCCTGACCTCCGGTATTTTGGCTATATCAATCCTTGCGGGCATGCCGGCATGCCGATAACCAGCATGGCTCGAGAACTGGGCGCCGCTCCAGACCAACGAGAAGTGGCGATGGCGTTCGCGCGGAATTTTGCCGGAGTATTTGGAAGAGTTGCCTCCTCGCTCGAGTAGAGCGAGCAGCGCATGAGGGGAACGGTGGATGGCTGTACAGCAGTACGTGTATTTCCAGGGTGGATTCGTGCCGGCGGAGGATGCGAAGGTCAGCGTGCTGAACCACGCTTTCAATTACGGCACCGGCTGCTTTGAGGGTATACGTGGATATGCAACCGCTGAGGCATCGGATGTGCTGTTATTCCGTCTTCGCGAGCACATGACGCGGCTGCACCAATCGAGCCATATCATCGGTTGTGACGTGAAGCTGACCGTGGACGAGCTCTGTGACCTCGCATTGGAAGTGGTCCGCAGGAACGAGCAGCACGGGGATGTCTATATTCGCCCGTTGGTCTACAAGTGCGGCACCGGCATCGGCGTGACCATGGCCGGTGTGCCAGACGATGTGACAATCTTTAGCGTGCCTTTCGGTAAGTATATTGAGACCGAAAAGGGCATACGTTGCAGCATTAGCTCATGGCGTCGCTCGAGCGATAATAACATCCCTCCACGTGCAAAGATCACCGGTGGATATATCAATGCGGCACTCGCCAAGCATGAGGCGTTGGCCAACGGGTTCGACGAAGCTATAATGCTGACCGATGACGGTTCGGTTTCAGAGGGCAGCGCCGAAAATCTATTCATTGTTCGCAACGGCGTGCTCTACTCGCCTGCCGTCAGTGATTCGGTGCTTGAAGGGATCACTCGGGCCACCGTCTCGACATTAGCAGAGGCCGAGTTAGGCATTCGTACGGTTGAGCGGAAGATTAGCCGTACCGAGCTTTACACCGCCGACGAAGTGTTCTTGTGCGGCACCGGCGCGGAGATATCGCCGGTCATCGAGGTGGACCGTCGTAAGATTGGAGCAGGGGTCGTGGGCCCGATCACTTCTCGGCTGCAGACGGTGTACTTCTCGGCGGTGCGCGGCGAGCAGCCCGCCTATGCGAGCTGGGTAACCAGTGTCTACAAGTCCGCTGCTGTGCCGCCGTCGGTCGTCGCGTCGCCTGCTCGCGTCGGTTGAGCGAGCTTGTGGACGTTATACCGTTTAGTCGCCGAGGGTATACGAGTCGGGCACGCTCGTCACGTGGTGTCATTATGGATCGGCAGGGATGACAGCTTCGAACGCGACCAGCGCCGTTCGCATTGGGGTTGTCGGCGGCAATGGCCAGATGGGCCAGTGGTTGCGGCGCTTCTGGCGAGATCTCGGCTACGAGGTCATGTTCAGCGATTGCGACACTCAAGAATCTAACGAGGACGTTGTCAGTTGGGCCGACGTCACCTTCGTTGCCGTCCCACTCCAAGTGACGCCGGCGGTTATCCGCTCGCTCGCGCCTGCGATGGCCGATACCAAAGCCCTGGTGAGTATTGCGTCGCTGATGGGCCCATCCGCCTCGGAGCTGATCGAGCTTCGTGGAGAGGCCATATGCGCGCATCCGGTGTTTGGTCCAACCGTTCGACGCACGGCGGGATTGCCGGTGGTTGTGGCGGGCGTGCGGGGTGACTTCTGGCGCGGCTGGCTTGTCGCCGCCCTGAGCGAAGCCGGCCTCGAGGTACGGGAAACGACGCCGGAAGAACACGATGCGTCGATGGCTGTTGTCCAGGCCATGCTGCACAGCACCTATGTTGCGTTGTGCGGCGCCATGACCAGCGCAGGACTGCCTCCTCTCGAGGCATTGGACTGGGCCAGCCCAACGCTTCGCCTTCAGCTTGGGCTCATCGCACGCATTTTGGGCCAGGATCCCGAGCTTTACGCCGATCTCGTCGTGGGCAATACACACGCGCCTGCCCTGCTCGATGCGCTGGCCAACGAGCTGAAACATTTAGCGGATTTAGCACGCGAGGGCGACCGCGCGGGATTCGCAACTGCGTTCCGGACGGCACGGGATGGCTTTGGCGATCGCGGAGATGACCTTGCGAGCCGCGCCGAGGCCGCGCTTGAGCAATTCACTTAGGCCCACGGCAAGGTTCGAAGGCGCGCGTAACGCTTCCGCCCCGCCGTTGCGGGTGGTCGCTATCTCCGCGGACGACGCCACGCCGGGCGCTCGTTGGCCCATCGTCTGCGTGCTGGCGCTAACGCTTATTGCCGCGCTTGCCGTGCGGCTGATCCTGCTGCTGCGGTACTACGTCACGCCGGACGCCGATCAAACGATTGTTGGGCTCATGGCGCGCCATATTCTACAGGGAGAGAGGCCCCTGTTCTATTGGGGTCAGCCATACACGGGTAGTGCCGAAGCATATGCCACTGCCGCGCTGTTTCGCATATTCGGCCAGTCCGACCTCCTGCTGCACATCGTTCCGTTAGTCGCGTCGTTGTTGTTTGTGGCGCTCACCGTATACCTCGCCTGGCGACTCTACGGGCTGTTGGTGGCGGCCCTATCGGGCATCTTCTTCGTATCTGCGCCCATGCTGCTGGTGGACTGGGGTTTCTGGGCGGGCTCTGGGTATCTGGAAGCGATGGCGCTCGGCACGGCGGCGCTGCTCATGGTGCTGCCGCTCGGGATGTCTGAGTCCCGCAACGCATGGCTCCGCGTGACTGGGGCATCGTTCCTGCTCGGATTTGCGGTATGGGTGCAGCCGATCGCGGTGTATTACTTGATCGCTGTACTCGCAGTGTTGATCGCACCCGTGCTGCGCCTGGCCCGCAATCCTCGCGCGTGGCCGGCCGGACTTGCTGCACTCGTTCTCGCTTGCGGAGCCTTCGCAGTCGGGGCCGCTCCGTTGCTTATTTTCAACTTGCAACATCACGGTGCGACGTTTGGGTTCCTCGCCGGCCGCGCGACGCACCTTGGCATTGTCACCGTTTGCGGCAGACTGCTGCTGTGGGCATGCCCAGTCCTGTTGGGGTTTCTGCCTCCGACCACCGATCGAACGTACTTTTTAGGGTTCATTCAAGGTCATATTGCGCTGTACGGCATGGCGTTACTGCTTGTGTTCGTGCTGCTGTTTCGCGCGCTCACGCTATGGCGCGGCGCTGCATCACGGTTACGCAGTTTGCTTACGGGCCACCCGGCAAAAGATGCCTGGCTGGTCCTATTCATCCTCATCGTAACAGTGGGGTACATCGGCACCGGGTGGGGCGCGGAGCAATGGGCGGGATCGCAACCCCGCTATTTATTGCCCGCTTACACGGCTCTGCCGTTACT
>JAQBPC010000555.1 GCA_028287725.1 Chloroflexota bacterium
GAAGCGGTTTCCGCACTCGACGTCTCGGTGCAGGCCCAGGTGCTGAACCTGATGATGCACCTGCAGGAGGACTTAGGTCTCACCTATCTTTTCATCGCGCATAACCTGGGCGTTGTTGAGCACATCAGCCAGCGCGTGGCCGTCATGTACCTCGGCAAGATCGTGGAGCTCGCGCCGTCCGCGGAGTTGTTCAAAGAGCCGCTGCACCCCTACACCAAGGCATTGCTGCGTGCCGTACCCAAGCCGGTGCCACGCAAAAAGGACGCCACCCCGGCGTTGGAAGGCGATCCGCCCAGCCCGGTCAATCGTCCGAGTGGCTGCCATTTCCATCCGCGTTGCCCATTTGCGATGCCGGTGTGCAAAGAAGTGTACCCCACGCTACGCACCGTTTCGCCAGGCCGTGCCGTGGCCTGTCACCTCTACAACGAAGCAGGAAGTGTCGCATGACGGACAGCCAGGTACTATTCCCCGCCGCAGGCCATACCGAGCAGCGACTGCTCGCCTTTGATTCACCGACGCTCGCCGGCTATACCTGGCCATACTTCACAATCAGCGGCGCTCAGGATGGCCCTACGGTCTGCTTGCTTGCCGGCGTTCACGGGGCCGAGTACCCGCCGATCGATGCGTTGATGCGCTTTTGCCGGGACTTGGACCCCTTGACGCTGCGCGGTCGGGTGATCGGCGTGCCGGTGGTCAATCTGCCGGCTTTCTGGGAGCGTACGCCGTTCGTTTGCCCGCGCGATGGCAAGAACCCCAACCGGATGTTCCCCGGCAAGGCCATCGGCACGTTTAGTGAGGTGCTGGCTCACCATATTACCGAGTCGGTGATCCGGCAAGGCGACTATTTGATTGACATCCATTGCGGCGACATGGTGGAAGATCTGCTCCCATTCACCATCATCCAGGAATCCGGCCGGCCGGAGGTCGACTCCGTGGCCATGGATATGGCCATCACCTATGGCCTTGAATGCGTGGTTGCACTGCCTCCCGATACCGGTCCGTACGTGGTCGCAAACGGCTCTGGTAGCCGTCCGGTTGCCGGTACCACCGACGAAGCGGCGGCGCAGCTGGGTATCCCGGCAATAACCCCCGAGGCCGGCAGCATCGGCCAATTGCAGTCTGAGGCCGTCCAGGCGCACCTACGCGGGCTACAACGAGTGTTCCAGCGGCTGGAGATGCTGGATGGCACGCCGGCGCCGCAGAGCCCTCCCATGTTGGTGCGCGAATTCAAATGGGTGCGCGCCGAGCGCGGCGGCTTTTTCCGCAAGGCGATTTCCGCCGGGGACAGGCTTGAGGCTGGCGGGCTGATCGGTCAGATGGTCGACCTGTGGGGAGCGCCGCAGGCTGAGATCACCAGCCCGGTTGCCGGAGTTGTCTTGTTTGTAACCACCAGCCCGGCGATCTTGGATAGTGGATTAATAGTAGGAATAGGTGTGCCGGCTTGAGACTCGCGGGAAAAATTGCTGTAGTAACAGGCGCCGCTTCCGGCATCGGTCGTGGGACGGCGTTACGCTTTGCCGAGGAAGGCGCCGACGTGGCGTTGGCGGACCTCAATGAAGCCAGCCTGGAAGAAACCTCCCGTCAGGTGCGAGCGCTCGGCCGCCGCGCGATCGTGCAGCTGACGGATGTGGGCGATCGTGCCCAGGTCGAGAAGCTCATGTCGCGTACGGTTGAGGAGCTTGGCGGGCTTGACGTGCTGATGGCAAATGCCGGCGTCGGCAGCGGCGCGAGCTTCCTGGATGGCACGGATGAGCAGTACGACCGCATCATGGACACCAACATGCGCGGCGTCTATTTATGTGGCCAGGCCGCGGCGCGTATCATGGTCGAGCGTGGCACTCCCGGCTCGATCATTAATATTGCCAGCACCTATTCCGAAGTGACCGCGCCCAACTCATCCGTCTATTCGGCCAGCAAGGGCGGCGTGCGCATGCTCACGAAGGGCATGGCCGTGGAGCTGGGTCAGCATGGAATCCGGGTTAACTGTATTGGCCCCGGTTGGATTCGCACGGGCATGAACCCGCTGACGGACGAGGCACGTGTGAGCCGAATCCTCAATGGCGTGCCGCTCGGCCGCGTCGGCACGCCGCGCGACGTGGCAGGCGCGGCACTCTTCCTGGCTTCGGAGGATGCGGCATACGTTACAGGCATCATTATCTTCGTGGATGGGGGCTGGATCCTGCAGTAGTCGACGCGGAACCGACCGGCATACGCGGCTGTATCTGCCCGGGACGCGGGCAGCGCGTGACGGAATCAGGCTATGTGGAGCGTGGAGAGAGGGGACGTAGATGGACCGCGAGGACCGCAAACGAACGTGGCTACAGGTGTTTCCGCCGCTGCCGTTCTATGACCTGCATGCGGGTCACACCGCATTGTTGGTGGTGGACATGCAGTACCTGGACGCGCATCGCGACTATGGCATGGGTCGCAACGCGAAGGAACAGGGGTTGGAGGAAGAGCTCGAGCAATATTTCCAGGCCGTGGATGCAATAGTGCCGCGCATCGCGCAGCTGATCGACATGTCGCGGTCCGCCGGCGTACCCGTGATCCATTGCCGCATTGCCTCGTCGGTGGCGGATGGCAGCGACTTGAGCCGCCAGCACCACGATCTGCACATCTTCGCGGCGCCCGGCTCGCGCGAGGCCGATTTCCTGGATGAGTTGCGCCCTCTACCTGGGGAGATTGTGTTCAGCAAGACCTGCGGCGGTGTCTTCGCCGGAACGAACATCAACACCGTGCTGCACAACCTTGGCATCGACACGCTGATTGTCACCGGCGTGGTCACCAACGGCTGCGTGGAGAACGCCGTGCGCGCCGCGAGCGATCTGAGTTACCGCACCATCCTGGTGGACGATGCCTGCGCTGCCCAAACCCAGGCCCTGCACGATACCGCGGTTCAGGTGCTCAGGGATACGTATTGCAACGTGCGTCCCACGGAATCCCTGCTTGCGGAGCTGCGTGCTCTGACGCCGGCGGCGGTGGTCATGGCCTGAGCGAACACCGCCGCTTCGCCGGCCAATTTAGATCATGGTCGAGCCACCGTCCACGCTGAGCGTCTGGCCGGTGATCCAGCCGGCCGCGTCCGAGGCAAAGAATAGCACGGCATTCGCAATGTCCTCGGGCGCGCCGAGCCGGCGCAACGGGATGCCGTCAATGAGCGCCTTCTGACGTTCGGGACCGTATGATTGCCACTGGCGCTCCGTGGAGGGGTTGCTGCGCACGAAGCCTGGTGACACATTGTTGACGGTGATGCCCCACGGTCCAAGCTCGTGCGCGCTCTGGCGCGTGAAGCCGATTTGGCCGGCCTTGGCACTGGCATAGGCCTGGATCCCGGTGAGGCTGACCGTGCGGCCGGCGCCCGATGAAATATTGACGATGCGCCCGTACCGCTGCTCTTTCATCAGCGGCGTTACGGTGCGGGTAAGCAGGAAGGCGCTGGTCAGGTTCGCGCGCACGATGGTGTCCCAGTCGGCCATTGTGACCTCTTCGATCGGCCGCCCTACCTGCCCACGGACGCCGCCGGCGCAGTTGACCAATATATGTACGGCGCCGCGTTCCGCGCGTACCCGCGCGCCCAGCTGTTGCACCCCCTGCTCATCGGTGACGTCGACCTCGGCTACCGTGCAATGTGCGTCGCCGCCGGCTACCCTCTGCGTTTCCGTAAGCTCCTCGGCCAGCACATCGATTGCATAGACGGTAGCTCCGCGCTGCACCAAGCCCAAGACAATGGCACGTCCCAGCCCGTGAGCGGCGCCGGTGACAATTGCTGTCTTCCCCGCGAAGTCTGACTCCATCGACAGTTCCCTCTGCTTTCACTAGTCCCATTGTTGCCTAGAACGGTTTGCACAATGCTTGCCTGGCCCCAGCGTAACAGCATTGGACATGCTCGATCATCTGGGACGTTAGACTGCCTTCTTGCTCGATACAATCGTCCCTGCGCTCATCTCGGCGACGCGCGCTTGACAGCACCTGTGGCTGCCCCATATCCTGCCTACGTTCCCGGCCTGCGGCGCGGGTCGCGCGATGTCTTGTGCGCGGCTCGAAGGGGGTAGGGTGAATGCGCAGGCGCATGTGGGTCGATATACCGATCCGTCATCTTGCCGCTGGTAGCATGAGCTGTCATCGAGCAGTAGCTTTGGGAAGGGTATGATGCCTAGGATGCAACGCGCGCCCCTAATCCACGATCCCAGGTTTTCACGGCGCCAGTTTTTAGGCATGACCGCCGCCGGGGTGGCGGGTGGGGCCCTGGTCGCCTCGGGATTAACTGCTCCCCAGGTCCTCGCCGGCAATACGCCCAAACGCGGCGGCGTGCTGCACCTTGGGCACTATGGCGATGTGATCTCTTTTGACGGCCCCAAGGTAAGTGATAACCCCTCGATCTGGACGATGTTGCTGATCTACGACCAGCTTGTCCGGCCCACCACCGATGGTCTGAATCTGGAGCCCAGCCTGGCGAAGTCGTGGGAGATCTCGCCTGACGGCAAGACCTATACCTTCCACTTGCGCCGCGACGTGACGTTCCACGACGGCAGCCCTATGACGGCCGCGGACGTCAAGTTCTCGCTCGAGCGTGCAGTCTTTGGCAAGGGCAGCCAGTCTTCGTTCCTCTTCGGGGCGTTCAAGGGCATGGATGTGGTGGATCAATTCACCGTACGGGCCAATCTGAGCGCGCCGCATGCCCCCTTCCTCTCCGACATGGCCTACTACGGGGCGTCGGTTTTGCCGAAGAAACTGGTGCAGAGCATGGGGGACAAGTTCTTCCAGCACCCCATTGGCACCGGACCCTTCATGTTCAAATCCTGGGCCAAGGGCAGCGAGATCGTCATGGTCCGCAATCCCCATCATTTCCGCTCTCCGCGGCCTTACGTGGATGAGTACCATCAAATGGTCATCCCCGAGGCCAACACACGCGTCTTGCAGGTGCAGAGCGGCGCCCTGGATATCGCCCTCTTTGTGCCGCCCGCCGCGGCAAATTCGCTCAAGGGCAACCCGAACGTTACGTTACACGTGGACAATTTCTTCGACTCGCATTTTATCTGCCTCCAGACAAAGTCCATCCCGCCCCTTGGCGATAAGCTGGTGCGCCAGGCCATGAACTACGCTATCGACAAGGATGCCATCGTCAAGCATTTTCTCTTCGGCTACGGTGAGTCCAGCGGCCAGGCGCTGCCCAAGATGTTCGGTTTCAGCCAGGGCGTGCACCCCTATCCATACGATATGGCAAAGGCCAAGGCCCTGATGGCCAAATCCAAATTCCCCCAGGGCTTCGCAAGCACCATTTACGTCACCGCCAGTTTCTCGACGCCGGATAAACAAATAGCGGAGTACGTGCAGCAGCAGTTGAGCAAGCTCAACATCAAGCTCGGTATTCAGGTACTCGACGACGCCACGTTTGACGCCAAGATTTTCGGCCCCAAGTACCAGATGAACGTCTCCTACATGACCAGCGACATCGTGGATCCCGACGAGTTGATGAGCTACGCCATAGTGCCGGCCGGAGGCACCGACTCGGTATGGACGTACTACAAGAGTCCAGCGGTGGATAAGCTTGGCGTTCAGGCCGCGGGCGTGCAGGATCGGGCACAGCGACAGAAACTCTATGACCAGATCAACGCCATCCACCATGAGGAAGCGCCGATGATCTTCCTCTATCGACAGCCTAGCCTGAGCGTCACCAGTTCGAAGTTGCAGGGCTTTAGGGTTTTGACCACGGGCAACTACCGACTGGAGGAATGCTGGTTTAATTCATGATTTGCGTTATTCTGAAATTCATTATTTACGTTTAGTCTAGAAGGAGCAGCTACCATGGCAGATCGCGCCCCGCTTATCCACGACTCACGATTTTCCCGCAGCCAATTTCTACGACTGACCGCGGCTGGGGTTGCCGGGGCAAGCGTACTCGGCACAGGTCTTTCCAGCGTGCAAGCTCGCACTAGCGAAGCGCCCAAGCGCGGTGGCATTCTGCGCCTTGGCCAGGTCGGAGACGTCAAGTCCTTTGACGGCCCAACAATTTCGGACAACAACTCTATCTGGACGATGCTGCTGATCTATGATCAGCTCACTCGCCCCTCGGCGGACGGTCTGAGCGTGGAGCCCAGCCTGGCCAAGTCTTGGGATATCTCGCCCGACGGCAAGACCTACACCTTCCATCTGCGCCAGGACGTCAAGTTCCATGATGGAAGCCCCCTGACAGCCGACGACGTCAAGTTTTCGGTCGAGCGCTGCGTCTTCATGAAGAACAGCCAGTGGAGCTTCCTCTTCCCCGGTTTCAAGAGCATGGAAGTGGTGGACAAGCATACGGTACGCGCCCACCTTACCGGCCCGCGTGCGCCGTTCCTGTCCGACTTGGCGCTGTTCGGCACATCCATCCTGCCCAAGAAGCTGGTACAGAGCCAGGGGGAAAAGTTTTTCGAGCACCCCGTCGGCACGGGCCCGTTCATGTTCAAGTCATGGGCCAAGGGCAACCAGATTGTGTTCACGCGGAATCCACACCACTTCCGCTCGCCGCAGCCCTATGTGGACGAGTTCCGCAGCATCGTCGTACCGGATCCCAATACGCGTGTGCTGCAGGTTCAGAACGGCGAGCTGGATATCGCCCTCTTCGTACCGCCCGCCTCGGCCGGTTCCCTGCAGAACAACCCCAACGTCACCTTGCACCTGGACAACTTCTTCGACTCCCACTTCATCGTGATCCAGACCCAGAGCAAGCCCTACCTGCGGGACAAGCTGGTTCGGCAGGCCATGAACTATGCCATCGATAAGGACGCCATCGTCAAGCACTTCATCTTCGGCTACGGTGAAGCCAGTGGGCAGGCCCTGCCAAAGATGTTTGGCGGCAGCACGAACGTGCACGCCTATCCATACGACCTGGCCAAGGCCAAGGCTCTGATGGCCAAGTCCAAGTTCCCGAACGGATTCTCGACCACGCTGATCGTCGATGCTTCCACGGCAGCGCCGGACAAGCAGATCGCTGAATACATTCAGCAACAGTTCAAACAGCTGAAAATTCAGCTCAATATCCAGGTAATCGACGATGCCACTGCCCTGGCAAAGACGCAGTCACCTAACTACGAGATGAGTATCGGCTACATGACCAGCGACATCATCGATCCGGATGAGCTGATGAGTTTTGCCGTGGTTCCGCATGGCGGTACGAACGCTATCTGGACCTATTACCAAAATCCGCTGATCGACAAGCTCGCTTCACAAGCTGCCAGTATTCTGGATCACCAGCAACGGCAGCGAATCTATGACCAGATCAACACCATCCATCATGATGACGCGCCGATGATTTTCCTGTACCGGCAAGGAAGCTTGAGCCTTACCAGCTCGAAGTTGCAGGGCTTCAAGGTGCTGCCTACCGGCAACTACCGGCTGGAGCAGTGCTGGTTCTCGTCATAGACCACCGTTGCCGCACAGGCAGGGCCCGCTTGGGCCCTGCCTGTGCTTGGGGAGCCGTATGATCATCTATCTTTTGCGCCGGACCTTGAGCCTTATTCCAGTGTTCCTTGGTCTGTCACTGATAATCTTCCTGCTGATCCACCTGATCCCTGGAGACCCCGCCCAGGTGATGCTCGGTTTCCGGGCCACCCCGGAAGCGATCGCGGCGCTGCATCGTGCCTGGCACCTGGATGGTCCCTTGTGGTCACAATACATCAGCTTCCTTGGCCGCGTGTTTACCGGCGACCTCG
>JAQBPC010000561.1 GCA_028287725.1 Chloroflexota bacterium
CTGCCCACCCTGACGGCCAGCAATTCGGGCTTCGTCAATGGGGACACATCCGCCAGTCTGGCCACTTTGCCAACCCTTAGTACCACCGCAACTTCGGGCAGCCACGTGAGCGGCAGTCCCTACGCCATCACCGCGTCGGGTGCCGCGGACCCCGACTACGCGATCAGCTATGTCGCCGGCAGCCTGTCCGTTACTCCGGCGGCGCTGACGATCACCGCCAACAATCAGACCAAAGTGTACGGCGCGGCCCTGCCGACCCTGACGGCCAGCTACGCGGGTTTCGTCAACGGGGACACTCCCGCTAGTTTGACGACACTGCCGGCCCTCACTACCACCGCAACTTCCGTCAGCGCTGTTGGTGGCTACGCCATCACCGCGTCGGGCGCAGTGGACTCCGACTACGCAATCAGCTACGTCGCCGGCACCCTAACCGTTAGCGCCGCGCTGATTGCCACGCCCATCCCGACAACGCCGATCCTCACCGCTAACAGCACTGCAACGCCCATCGTCACCAATTCGCCCGTGCCAACCGGCACCAGCGAGCCAAGCCCGACTCCAACGGTGCAAAATAGTCCCACTCCCGTGCCGTCTTCGCCCACCGCGACTGCCAGCCCCACTGTCTTCCCACGGGCGACTGCGGCGTCAGTAGTGGTCAAGGGCAAGCGCTTCACGCTGAGTGTGGCCACGGGCACAATCGCCCCAGGCCAGCCTCTAACCATGACGGCCCGCCTCTCGTCGGTTGATACCGGCAAACTTGCCGCTTCGGCGACCTCCGCGACCGTCACTTTCAATGATGATAAGACGATTCTCGGCACCAGCAAGCTTGTGGGGGGAATCGCCGTGCTGACCACCACCAAGCTAGGCTCCGGTGTGCACGACCTCACTGCGACCCTGAACGGGCAGAAAGGTGCCGGGAACATCACCACGCCGCCCGTGATCGTGATAGCCCAAATGAAGGGCGAGGTCATCCCCCTCTTAGTTCTCCATAACCTCACACGGACGGTAGTCGGCGGCCGCACATTGGCGTGCGAGGTCAAGCAGAATAGCTTCAGCCTAGTGCAGAAGGGCTGCGAGCTAGTCACCAGCGATTGGCTGGCTGGCGCCAAGGTGACCTACAGTGTGAGCTTCCTCAACGGCAAGACGCAGGTCTTCACGAACACAGCGGACGGTCACGGCCACTCGCAAATCCTCTTCAACGTAGCCTATCGGCCCAAGGCAGTAAATAAAGGTCTCGCCCGCGATATGGTTCTGATCACCGTGCACGCGGTGCTGTCCAAGGGCACCACGGCGGGAAGTACAACGATACGGTTCGCCGTCCAGCGCTAGTTTCTCGCCTTTCGGCGCCGGCGCGGTAATACAAGAGAGCCGGCCTCGGGACATTAGTTCCGAAGCCGGCTCTCAGCTTCTCCGGCCAATCGCTCTCCGCGGATCGACAGGGCAACACCCAACGCACTTTGCTGCGCCTCGTGTACCGGGCCGGAGAACTTCAGAGTTCGGCAGTTCTCTGATACCGTGCGTACCCTGCTGTCGGGGGCGCCCTCGGGCAGCTCCGCCTCAATCTCGAGGGTGATCTCTAACGTTGAGCTGGCGAGTGCGATCAGGGGATGCGTCAGGACTCGGAGGTAGGTACGCAGATCAATCCCCGCAACTTCCCGCTCGACCAAGGTCGGTTGGTAGAACTGTCAGGCCTGCCGCGCATCCGCAGCCGCGACTTGCGTCACACCTATACTACGCTCGCCTTGGAGCGCGGTGCGAACCTGCTCGCGGTTTCCAAGCAACTGGGAAGTCCAAAATCTCATGCACGCTCGAGCGGGATGATCAATGATTCATCTCAGTGGTTCCGGCTAGTCCATTCATTGCTGTGAGCCGCCCGATGAGCCGCTAACGCAGGCGCGGAGTGGCACTGCCCGAGGCGGAGGGTACATAGCGGAATAGGCCCTGCCCGGTGCCCGCGAGCAGGTTCGGGTGCGCGGCGGACGGCGCGAGAAGCGAGAGGACAAGGGCGCTCATGCCCTGCAACCCATGCCCAAGCGATTGCCAGGCCGCCTGGCCTTGCTTTTCGTAGACCCCGCGGCCCATGGTCCCAGCAAAGAGTACGCCTGCCACTCCAGGGTTTCCAGCAATCGGCATGGCATGACGCTGCGGCAACCCGGCGCTGATGTCATGCCAGCTGCCCTCTGCTGAACGCAGCCAGACCCCACCACCCATCGTACTGACCATCACTTCGCGCGTAGCTGCTTCACCCGGGAGCAATGACTGTGTCGGGAGGTTGTTCGGCAAGTTCGATGTGTCAGACTGCCACGTTAGACCACCATCCCGACTTAACAGGACGGAGGGCGTGGTATGGAAGAAGGTGGCGAATACGAGACGCGGGTCCCACGGCGCCCAGGCAATCGAGGTGATCGCAACACCATTCTTACTAATCACCGGCCGCCATTGCCAACCGTTCGTACGCTTCTGCCCACGGAACAGGGTGCCCAGTGTGCCGGCGAGTGCGGTGCTGCCGTCCGGGGCGATTGCCAAACTAAACACAGGATACGGGCTCAGAACTGGGCTGATGGGCTGCCAGCTCTCGTGCAAAGGGCCAGAGCCGGCGTAAACTCTACCGTCAAAAGCTCCTGCCAGGATTGCTCCAGCCTGTGAGGACGCGGCGAGCGCGAAGATATCGCCTCCGGGACTTTTCATATCGTGACGCCAGAGAACGCCTGCATCGCTGGAGCGCCAGACGCCATTCGCCGTTCCCGCGAGGAGCAAGCTGGGCTGCCGTGGGTCTGCCAGGAGCGTATTGGCAGAGACGCGAAGTGAACTGGGTACCCAGTGCCCGTCGAGCTGAAGTGACGACTGATGTGAAGGAATAGTGGCGGGACTAGGCCGCAGGAGAACCAGCACGACAGCCATGCAACTGGCCAGGCTCAGCAAAAGCCAGAGCCAACGTTGGCGAGTGCGTGGTATGGTCGCGGTCACCAAGGTGTCTCCAGCGTGCTAAGCACGACAAACGCCTGGGTGGCAAACACGCGCCACCCAGGCGTTCAATCGACTACCGACTTTGTACGATACGCCTATTGCGAGACGACCGGACGCTACCTAGATCGGAGTTACGATGATCTTTCCGATCATCCAGGGATGCGGCGTGCAAACGTAGGTGAACGTGCCTACTTTGTTCATCGTGACCGAGCCTGATCCACCAGGGGGTATGATGCCCGTATCCCAGTGGCCGTCCCCAGACGTGGCCGTGTGCGGCTGAGAACCCGTATTGATCCAGGTGACTTTGGTGCCGACGGGTACCGTAATCGTGAGCGAGCCGAATCCGGCCGGCGACCCGTATGCCTTATAGCCGTAATCGAAGATCGCTACTTTACCCGTGTGCACCGCGGCGCCGCCGAGCTTGGTAACGTTATCGATGGGCTTGAGCGACGGGCCCTGAGGGATCGGCACGCCGTTTGCTGGACCCTTCAGGCTGAATACCCAGAGCGCATCGGCACTCGCCTGGGCACCGGTGAGATACCCGTGGCCGCCAGCGTCTATTGCGATGTACTGGACACCATTAACGTCGTAGGTCATGGCCGGCGCGTTGTTAGGAAGGCCGGTCTGCCACTTCCAGAGCACCTTGCCGGTTTTGGCGTCATAGGCCTTGAACCAACCGTCAATTTGCCCGTTGAAGACCAGGCCGCCCGCCGTGGTCATGGCGCCGCTACCACTGCCGTTCTCGTCTCGCAGAGGAACCTGCCAGGCGATCTTGTTGGTGCGAGTATCGATAGCGGTAAACGTGCCACTGTTGACCGCCCCAACGATAGTGTTTGAGCCACCGATACCGAGATAGTACTGCCCCTTCTTAAAGGCCGACTTGGAGTAAGTCACGTCGAACGGCTGGACGTCGGCACCCGTGTACATGTAGCCGGTCTGCGGGCTAAATGCCATGGGCGATTCGTCGACCCCGCCGTTAAAGAGGGGAGCAAACACCGTGTCGATATTGGTTACAGGCGTAAAGATACAGGCACTTCGGAAGCCCTTGATGGCCTGTGCGCACTGCGGCACAACGGCATCGCCGACGGGGTAAGGCTGCGTCGGTGAGGTTGCCTGATCGGCAAACTGCGGCACCGGCTTCTCATTGATGCCGACGAGGGGTTTGCCATTAGCGCGGTCAAGCAGGTAGACCCAACCGGTCTTGCCAACCTGGCCAACGCCATGGCGGAGCTGCCCGTGGATGGTCGTGTCGAACAACACGACAGGGCTGGGCGCATCGAAGTCCCAGATGTCGTGATGGACTTCCTGGAACCACCAGGCAAGTTTGCCGGTCTTGTAATTCAGCGCCACGATGGAGGCGGCGAATAAGTTGTTGCCTTTACGGCCGCCGCCGTAGAGATCTGGAGCGGCATTACCAGTACTGAAATAGAGGAGGCCGAGTTTAGGATCGACAGCAGGCGTGTTCCAAATTGGCGCGCCGCCTTTGAGATAGCTGCCGTTATTCGGCCAGCTGCTGCCGCCGGGATCTTGCGGGCCAGGCGTGGTATACCAGCGCCACAGCTCTTT
>JAQBPC010000603.1 GCA_028287725.1 Chloroflexota bacterium
CTCTTTCCGGCTTCGGCCCGGTATTGCCCGCTTGCTATGAACTCAGTAATTGTGCGAAGAGCGGTGGTGGAAGCGGCCAGGGGTTTCGATACTTCCTATCGCACCTGCGGAGATTGGGATTTCTGGCAGCGAATAGCGCGCAGCGGCGCCCACTTCACAGCCGTTGCCGAAGAGCTTGCAGTCTACCGAATGCGTCCCGGATCGCTATCACGCGATGGCGCCCAAGTCTTGCAGGATGGCCTGCGAGTGTTGGCGCAGGGACATGCCCCTGACCCGCGCGTTCCAGACCCTCATCCTGCATACGCCGGCGGTGTTGCTGCGGAACAGCTCTCAGGTCTGAAGCTCGCCTGGTCCGCCTGGCCGGCAGGCTTACTTCTGGGCCGTGGCTCAGATGCCGGGCACTTGCTCTCGTTCCTGCGAGACGAGGCCTGCCCGAGCTTGAGTCCTACAGCGATCGCGGAAAGCCTACTTGAGTCGATGCCTCTGCCTACGTGCCAGACGCCGGCTGCCTTATACAAGCTCTGGCCGGATATTGAGCAGATCACCCTGGAGTTTCTGGACGCATTGGAAGCACTCTCAGGTACTCGCGGCCTGGCACGCCGTGCCGCGGTTGTACTTGAACGCATGGTGCTCCAGCATGCGACAGCGGAGCAACCAGTCGCCATGGGAACGTCTTACAAGATCCGGATAGAAATTACAGAGCCGTTCCAGGATATCCTCCCACCCCCCTCAACAATCTATCTTTATTGTTTTATCCAAATAGAAGGCGTACCGATCGGGACAGTGGAACTGCCGGTCATCGGCGGGTGCGTGCAAGCCCGCGTACTTGCGGATGCAATTGCCGCTGAATTCTCCTGGACAATTCTAGGGCATTTCTTCATCCGCACGGTCTATACCGGGTCTGGCGGCAACATCCCGTCAAATCCTCGGGAAGAGGCCCTAGCGCACGGCAGACTCCAGGAATTGCATGACCGCACCGGCTGGACTGTGTTTCTACAGGAGCTGTGGAATCACCCTGACTGGCCGCCTGAGCGCTTCTACGACGCAGAGTTCGCATGGAACAGCAGTACAGAGCGCCAGCTCCAGAGCAGGCGGATCCAGCTCGACGTAAGCAAGGACTTCCCGAACGTCGAATTCAACGGTTCTGAAGTCGAGGTGGAGGTCCAGGTGGGTGGTACGACCATCGGGGTGGTTACCGTTCCTACCAGGAACGACATGGTCCGTGCCCAGGAGCTACAGGCGGCAGTGACGACCGCCTGCGGGTTTGAGTTGTGCGTGGCGGCAGTCCGGGAAGGCTTGCTCGGCCACCCATTGGTTTTGACGCATGGTATGAACTCGCTGCGCGGGCGTCTAGCTTCATGCGCTGCGGCTTCGGCAACGGCGAGGCGGCCGAAGACTACCCATTGGCAACCTTCCGAAGAATATGCCAGCCATGGGCTGCTGGAGGACGAGACAGGCCTGATGCTGGGGCGGCGTACACCCCAGCTCTTCGGCACGAGCGCCTCGCGTTACGCCGCGCTTCCGCTAGATGCGGCTGCGGATCTGCTAACCCTAGCCGGGCTTGCCGGTGAACCGGTGGTACAGCCGTCTGGGCCCGATGGCCCGCCGACCCGGGTGATCTACAGGCCGGATTTGATTCCCCCTGGATTCCCGTACCGGCAACCACGACCCAGTGTGGCCAGTAGGCCTGGCGCAGTTCCTTCGGAGAACGTAGGTATCTCCAGGAACCCGTTTGAGGCGCTGTTTGTCGCTCGAGAGGACCCATGGAACTATACAAGCCCTTATGAGCAGACAAAGTATGAGCAGACTCTTTCACTGCTCCCTTCCACCCCGATAAGAAGAGCGCTTGAAATAGGCTGCGCCGAGGGTCACTTTACGGTGCAGTTGGCGCCTCAGGTGCAGCGCCTGGTGGCCGTCGATATATCACAGATTGCGCTTGAACGAGCCGCGGAGCGCTGTAAGGACCTGGGAAATATCACCTACGAAACGCTCGACTTGACAAACGAGCCCTTGCCCGGGCGCTTCGATCTGATTGTATGCAGTGAGGTTCTCTACTATGTCGGCGAAGTAGATGCGCTACGAGCGGTTGCAGTAAAACTAGCCGCCGCGCTCGAGCCAGACGGTTATCTCCTCATGGCTCACGCGAATCTCATCGTAGACGAACCCGACCGGCCCGGCTTCGATTGGGATAACCGGTTTGGCGCAAAAGTTATCAGTGAGACGTTCGTCGCCCACCGACAACTAAAGCTAGTGAAAGAGATCAGAACGCTGCTGTACCGGATCCAGCTTTTTCAGCGTGCTCCTCGCCGCTTGCTACCGTTCCAGCGTACGCGGCACAAGGTGGAATCGATCACCTTTCCGGAGCAGCCCACGGTGCCACCTCCCGACATCACCGCGCACGTACGCTGGAATGGCGGTATGCCGCCGCCGATGGGGAGCGCCGATCGGGACGGCGGTACAGCGCGTCTTCCCATACTCATGTACCATCGGGTGGCGCCAGAGGGGGCGTCCGCGTTGGCCCGTTATCGGGTGACCCCCGCGGCATTTGAGGCGCAGCTGCGTTACCTCTATGCAGCAGGCTACTATAGCGCCGGCCTAGAGGAATGGCGCGTTGCCAGGGACTCGAAAAAGCCCTTGCCGGGTCGCGCGATAGTGCTCACCTTTGACGATGGCTATCGTGATTTCCTCACGCACGCCTGGCCACTACTGGAACGGTATGGGTTTACAGCTACTGTGTTTCTGGTTGCGGACAGGGTCGGTCAGCACAACCATTGGGACAGGGCTTTTGGCGAAGACGTTCCTTTGCTCAACTGGGAAGAGATACTCTATCTCCAGAATGCGGGGATTGAGTTTGGCTCGCACACGGTCAGCCATTGCCATCTCACCGCGCTGACGGCTCATGAAACCGTCAGGGAAGCCGCGCGTTCTCGCGCGATTCTGGAACGCAATCTGAAGCGAGCGGTTACGGCGTTTGCCTACCCCTATGGCGATACTAATCGTGCAGTCCAGCACCTTACGGGAGCCTGCGGCTATATCTACGGCTTGACCTGCCGCCAGGGGCTCAGCCGTTACCAGGATTCATTGCTTGCTCTACCTCGCATTGAAGTAAGCGGTTCTGCTAGCTTGTATGACTTCATAGGAGCACTGCACGGGTAACGGGCGCTCTATCCCTGCATTAGTGAAGCAGAGATGGACGCGGAGGGTGCCGGTGGGGATGCTATTGGGAAACCCAATGAGAAATGGAGGGACGTGGCTGGCGAGAGCAGCGAAGCGGGAGTCTAAAACCCCAGGTGGCGCTCCTTGAGGCTGACGTACTTGCCGCGGCCGATCACCAGGTGGTCGAGCACCTTGATGTTCATCATCTTGCCCGCCTCCGCGAGGGTGCGCGCGACCTTCACGTCCTCGGGGCTGGGCGTCGGGTCGCC